>JABFRG010000624.1 GCA_013141295.1 Polyangiaceae bacterium | reverse complement strand
GTGCAGGATACATTAATCCGCTTCGCGTCGTGGGCTCCCGCGCCGCGATGCGCGAAGCTTCCGGCGCACTGGCCAGGAAGGCCTCGCGATCGAAGCGCCAGGTGGAGTTCTCGGTGCGGAGCCGGAGGGTGCGGTCGAGGTCGACGTTGACCGCGAACACGCCTTCCTGAAAACGCGGGGCCTCCAGCGCCAGCCGGCCGTTCTGCGACACGAACGCGCCGCCGTCGAAGATGAGCCCGTCGTTGGCGCCCACCAGATTCACGTAGGCCACGGTGGCTTGCGCGTCTGCCGCACGGGTGGCGATCATCTCACGACGTGTTTGCTGAACGCCGAGGCGGTAGGGTGACGCGGAGACGTTGACCACCAGCTCCGCGCCCGCGTAGGCGCGGCGACGCATGGGACCATCGGGCGACCAGATGTCCTCGCACACTTCCACCGCCAGCGTCCCGAAGTCGAAGTCGAACACCAGATCGCCGAAGGGCACGCCGGCAACGTCGTCGCGCTCGCCGGCGGCGCCGCGCGCCAGCGTGCGCGCCTCGTAGAAGACGTTGTAGGTGGGGAGCTTCTCCTTGGGCACCAGGCCGAGCACGGCGCCCCGATGCACGACCGCGGCAGCGTTGTAGAGGCTCGGGCCGCGGGCCACGGTGACACCCAGCACGAAAACCGTAGGCAGCTCGCGCGTGCGCTCGGCGAAGGCCTGGAGCGCCGTCCATTGGGCCGACACGAATGCGCGCCACTGGACCAGATCTTCCGGCGCGTAGCCCGCCACCACTTGCTCGGGAAAGGCAGCCACGGTGGCGCCATCGGCAGCGGCCTCGGCGGCGCGGGCGACGATCTTCTCGAGGTTCGCGCGGACCGCGCCAACGGTGGTGTTCACGCTGCAAAGGGCGAGTCGAACGAGTCGCATGGGAAGGGCACCTTACGCCACACCACACCTAGAGTCGACCCACCCAGGCCGGCAAGGCTCAGGCGTCGAGGACGACCGAGCGCAGGCCGCGCAACAGCAGAGATGCCATCGCCGCGGCGGGAAGCCCAGCGAGATGCGCGAGCTCCTGGCTAGGCTCCTCGGCGACCTGCGCTTCGAGCGTCGCGAGGGCTCGCACCTTGGCAGACCGAACCTGCGCGCGCTCGGCTTCGTCCAGCTGCGTGACCAGCCAGGCGTCGAGGTCCTTCGACCACTCCGCGTGGCCCACCTCGTCGAGGGCGATGGACGCGAGGTCCGCGCGAAGCCCCGCATCGCCCGCGCGCTCCGCCTGGTGCAGCGCCACGAGCGCGCCGTAGGTCTCGCGCACGCAGCCTTCTTCGGCGTTGTGCAAGGCCAGCTCGAGGAGGGAACCGTACGCGTGAGGCGAAGCCTGCGCCGCCACCGGCCGTGCACCGCGTCGTTCCGCGTGCGCCGACATGATCGCCGCGTGACGAACCTCGTCGGCGTGCGCCTTCCGGGCGCGCTCCACCAGCGACGCGGGGGCGCCGAAGCGCTCGAGCTCGCCGGCGAGCTCCGCGAAAGCGAACACTGCAGCAGCCTCGAGATGCGCCATATCCGCCAGGTAGGCCGGGAACGAACCGTCGCCCGAAGGTCGGCTCTCGAGCTGTGCCGGGTTCCGACCGGCCACCGCGCACCCCTGGGTCGGCGTACGGGAGAGCTCGCGCGAGGCCTGCGGCTCGATACGTCCGTCGCGATAGACGCGGATGATGGTCTCGGTCGTGACGTCGGTGGCGCCGCCCGCTTTCTGCTCGCAGGTGGTGGATACGAACCGAAGCTCGAAATACTCTGCGTTGGACTGGGACGCATTGGCGCCCGCCTCACAGCTCGCGCCGCGGTTGTTGATGGTGGCCCAGGCCTGCGCCTCTTTGAGGCTGGAGATGGGGGCGATGAGCGGCTGGAGCTCCGCGAGAGACTGCACCAAGGAGTGGACACCTGCCTTGGTGACCACCGCGAACGCCTGAAGGGGCGCCAACATCGCGCTCGGGCCCTCTCGCCATCCGGGGCCACCTCGCGGCGCAACGGTGCGTGCGAGATCTGCAACCGCGGCTTCGCAGGTCGCATCGGCACAGGGACTTCCCAGCACCTGGCGCTTGATCAATGAGGAGCCGCCGTCGGCCACGACGTCGTCGATGGCGTAGAACGTGATGCCGTCGACCCCGGGCGCCAGCGTGAGCGCGGCGTAGAGCTCGGCCATTTGCGTGTTCGGGGAAAGACACTCCACCCGCTCCGGCATGGGCGTCACCGAGAGCCCGCCGTCGGTGGTCGTCCCAGCATCTCCACCACCACCCACCGTGCTGACGGTGCCCGAGCACGCGGCCAGAGAGGAGACGAGGATCGCGGCCAGGGCTTTCGAGAGAGGGCTCATGCGATGCACTCAAGCAAAGCGCGGACCACTCGTTTCTCGCGCGATTTCGCCATTCCTGGGCCATCTGTGCCAAGTGGCCGGGCACGATCCACGACGCCGCTGTCGCTGCGGGTCACTGCCTGGATGCTCGCAGATGCACGCCCCCGCGACCAGCAGCAGCACGAGGGCGACCACGTCCACCTTGAGGACCCGGAGCAGCGCAACGTTGGGCTGGCCCACCAGCGCGGTCGTTCCCAGGAAACTGCCGACGCTCACCACCCCCGCGACCAGGGCGAGCCGGTGCAGCGCGGGATCGAAGGCTGCCCACGCCAGGAATGCAGCGAGGAGGCCGAAGAGCACCGCGCGGTGGCGCAGCAAGATCTCCAGGTTCGGCTCGGCGACCGTGACGCCGTAGAGGGCTGCACCGAAGACGCCGAACGCAGGCAGCGCATGGATCAGTGCGACGAGCACGAGGACGGCGGGCACGAGCAGACGCATCGTCGACGACGCTAGCCGCTACGGAACAGGTCGGCGATTCCCTCGGACGTCATGTCAGCCGAAGGTGCGCACCAGGCGACGGAACACGTTGGCGTGCGCCTGCACCGTGGGGCCGATGTCGCGTCCGTAGCCGCCGCCCAGGGTGGTCACCACCGGAACCCCGAGCGCGCGCACCAGGTCCATCACCATCGCGTCGCGCAGACCGAGGCCTTCCAGCGAGAGCGACATGCGGCCGAGCCGGTCGCCCGCCAAGCTGTCGACGCCCGACTGGAAGAGCACCAGCTCCGGGCGAAAGTCGAGGACGGCCCGCAGCCCCACCTCGAGATGTGCAAGATACACCGAATCGGTGCATTGGTCCGGAAGCCCCAGGTCGAGGGAGCTAGCCTCCTTCTTGAAGGGATAGTTCTTCTCGCCGTGCAGGCTCAGGGTGAACACCCGGGGATCGCCCGCGAAGATGGCAGCGGTGCCGTTGCCCTGGTGCACGTCGAGGTCGACGATGGCCACCCGCTCCACGCCGTAGTCGCGCTGGGCCACCCGCACCGCCACCGCGAGATCGTTGAACACGCAGAAACCCTCGCCGTGGTCCACGAACGCGTGGTGCGTACCGCCGGCGATGTGCCCACCGGCGCCGTGCTGCATCGCCCACGAGAGGGCCGCCAAGGTTCCGCCCACCGAGCGCTGGGCCCGCAGCACCAGCGACTCCGACCAGGGAAAGCCGAGGCGGCGGATCGCAGCGACCTCGAGGGTGCCCTCGGTGACGGCGCGCACGTAGTCGGCGTCGTGAACCAGCAAGAGATCGTCCGTGGTGGCCGGTGCCCCCAGGATGAACACCCCCGGGAATTCCTGTTCGAGCGTGTCGTGGAGCTTCGTGTACTTGCCGAGCGGAAACTTGTGCCCCGCCGGGAGCATCAGATGGTGCACGTTCTCCGTGAAGACCAACCTCACGTCACGTTCGATGCTCGCCGGCCGTCTACACGCTCGGGCTCGCTCGCTGCGGCCTTCACTGGGCCTGAGACGGGGGCGGGGCGATGCTCGCCGAGGCCACGTCGGGAATCGTCTGGTAGCGCCGGTAGTAGCGAATGACCTTGCCGACGTAGTCGCGGGTCTGCTCGTACGGGGGTACGCCGCCGTGGCGCATCACCGCATCTTCGCCGGCGTTGTAGGCAGCAACCGTGAGCACCAGGTCGCCGTTGAAGGTGTTGGCCAGGATGCGCAGGTAGCGAACGCCCCCGAAGATGTTGTCGTGGGGATCGTTGATGTCCTTCACCTGGAGGTGGTCCGCGGTGTCGGGCATGAGCTGCATCAGCCCGCGCGCGCCGGCCGAGCTCACCGCCCGCGGATCGAAGTCGCTCTCGACCTTGATGACCGCGCGCACCAGCTCCACCGGAATCTGGTAGATGGACGCGGCCTGGCGAATCCACTCGTCGAAGCGGCTGAAGCGCGAGGGATCGCGATCGGACGGCGCGACCTGCGAGGCGCCCGCGCCCTTCTTCGAGCCGTCGCCCTTGGCCACCAGCTTTGCGCCGCTCGCACCGGGACGCGTGGTGGTGAAGTGAATGACGCCGTCCTTGTCGGTGTACTGGTAAATGTCCGCGCGAGCATCTCCGGCGGCGACCGCGAAAACCAGGCACGAGAGCACGCCGAGCGCGCGGTGAACGAACCGAGACATCGACCTCCAGCGTACGAGACCCGCGCCACCTCGGCAACTTCCGCTCGTTTGCGCCGGCATACCCCCGCGATAACCCGGCGAGGGGCACAAAAGTTCCGTACCCGGCGCTTTCTTGGTAACGAGACGGAGCGGACATGGATGTAGCCCTCATCATCGTGACGGTTCTCTTCGTGCTCGCGCTTCTGTGGCGCGTGCGGCCGCTCTTGCCGCTCGCTCGGAAGGAAGAGCGGGTCGCGCTCAAGGTGGCGAAGGATCGCATCGAGTCGGCGAAGGATCACGAGGCCCGCGCCGCGGCGCTCTGCGACGCCGCCGAGCTCTGCGCCAAGCGCAACCGCCGGGCCAGCGCCGAAGGCTACTTCCTCCGCGCCCTTCGCGAGGCACCCAGCTCGCCGGAGGTGGTGACGCGCGCCGCCGAGGCGATGAAGCGATGGCCGCGCACCCTCGACGCCCTCTTGTGGCGCACCCTCGCCGCTGCCCCCTGGGCCGGCGAGGGCGAACGGGCCGCGGCTTCCAAGGTGGCGCTCGAGCGCCTGGCCGATCTCTACGAAGGTCCACTCCGTCGCCGGGTTCACGGCCGCGCTCTGCGGTTCGCACTGGAACGGCTCGCCTAGTCCCGCGCGCGGTTTCGATCCATAGTTGGACGATGGCTTTTCCCTTTCATCGCACCGCGCGCTGGGTACTCGTTCTCGCACCGGCCGCCCTGGGCGTCGCGTGCGGCGGCACCGTGGGCAGTGGCAGCACGAGCTCGTCGGGAGGCAGTAGCTCGTCGAGCGGTGGCTCGTCTTCCAGTGGCGGCTCGACGTCGTCGAGTGGCGGCTCGTCGTCGGGCGGCGTGCGGGTACCGAAGAATCACCGGGCTGCCGCCACGGCGTGCACCTCGCCCCGGGCCACGCCCACCATCACGCCCATGTCGCCCAGCGACAAGTGCACCTCGCACGCAGACTGCACCGCCGGCCGCAACGGCCGCTGCACCCAGATCCCACGGATCGGAACCTACGAGTGCAGCTACGACGCCTGCGAGGTCGACGCCGAATGCGGCGGCGCGGGCGCGAGCGGCGTGTGCAGCTGTCGCGTGGGGGTCGGAGAAGCGAACGTGTGCCTCGCCGGCAACTGCCGCGTCGACGGCGACTGCGCCGGCAACTACTGCTCTCCGTCGCAAGGCACCTGCGGCGCCTTCGGAGGCAACGTGGGCTACTTCTGTCACGTCGCCGCCGACGAATGCGTGGACGACACGGACTGCGGAACGCCCGCTTCCACCTGCCGCTTCGAGCCCGCCGTCGGTCACTTCAAGTGCAGCGACTCCCAGTGCGCCGGCTGAGGAAAACCACGTAAACGGGAGCCATTCGGCGGCCTCGCGTAAGCGCCACGATTCTTCGACGGATTTGCCGGGGCGCGACAAACCCGGGGAGCGAACCCGGAAAAAGTGGCACCCGAGGGAAGACTCGGGCCGCTTTGACCGTAGCCAGCAACGGCGTCATAACGCCGTTACGTCCCAACTTCACTTTTCCGAGGACCGACCATGCAACAGCCCTACGCCGCCGATCCCATGAGCCACGCCAATCCGTCGACCTACCCGCCGCCGTGGGGCGCCGCGGCCCGAGCGCCGTCCCGCAACATCGCGCTCATCGTGATCGGAGCCGTGCTGCTCTTCATCGCGTTGGCCCCGGGCGGGCTCTTTCTCTACAACCTGTGGCAGTACTCGACGGTGGCCGATCGCTGGTCCGCGGACCCCAAGATGTCGGACGACGCGCTGCAGTTCGGCGTGGAGCTCGTGCAAGAGGCCGCCATGCGCCGGATGGTCATCTTCGGACCCATCGCGGCGCTCTTCGGGGTGGCCGGCCTGGTCCTCGGCGGCCTCGGCTTGCGCAAGAAGTAGCCCGGGTTGAATAGCCGGGGGCTGCGCGCGTCCAAGAGGTCCATGACCGCCCGTGCGCCCACCGCGGCCATTCTCGCCACCTTGCTCGGGGCGTGCTCGTCGCCACAGCCTCGACCGCTCCCCAGTGCCGCCACCGCAGCGACCTGGCAAACGGTCCACGTGCAGCTCCCGCCGGAGACGCGCAAGCGCCTCGAGACCGACGTGGCGGGAACCTGGATCACCCAGCAGATCAACGGAGACACGGTCACGGTGGTCACCAGCCTCGAGGCCCAGGGCGGCGTATTGCGCGAGCTGCGGCGCACGATCCAGATGGGTGGACCGCGCGACCCAGCTCCGGAGGTGGTCGGCAGCGGCCGCTATGCCATCGGTCCGGAGGGCAGCCTCGACATCTTCCTCGAAGCGTCCCACCGTCGATCGTTCTTCACCGTCCTCCCCTCTCCCCGTGGCGCCATCCTGGTGACCGAGCTTGCCCGGGGCGACGGCCAGCTCTTCCGCTACTCGGTAGCGGAGGAGCGAAGTGGGCACACCACGACCAAGGTCGATCTCGCGTGGTCCTTCGCGAGCCCGCTCGCGGACGTCCTCGGCAAGGGCGCCCCCTGCGTAGTGGAGATGCACGTCGTGGCCTCGGCAGAGACGCGCGGTGACGAGCGCTGGAAGTGCCACATGGGCGCGCCGGCACGCAGCAAGCTCGTGCCGGTGATCCTCGACGGTGCTCGGTACCAGAGCTCGGGAGCATCGGAGATTCGCGAGGTCGTGGAACGCGCCGTCAACGCGCCGTTGTGGTTCGACCCCGCCATGCCCACGATGCTCTTCATGGGTGCCCTCGGCTTCGACGACCTGCCCTACGGGTGGCTTGGGGTTCGCTCTCCGTCGAAGAGCCCCTGAGCACGGGATCGCCTCGACGGCGCGAGCCGCTGCAGCTTGCGCGCCGGGTTCGCGCAGTCAACCGAATCGCGATTCCCCCCGGTGGGGGAGCGCTTCGAGCGTCCAAACGCCCTTTAATCTTCGCGCGTGCCACGCAAAGTCTCCGCACCGTAGGTCCCACCGAGTTGCGCACCGACGTAGGCCGCGTCGAGCGACGGATGAAGCACTGGCAGGAGCAGCGTCCACCAGATCGCCGTCGGCGCACCGTCGTCGTCCTGGTAGCCCGCGAACTGGGCGAAGTCCAAGACACGCTCGACCCCATCGAGGACGGTCCGCGTCTCGAGCAAGGCCCCGCCGCTCGTCGCGTCGAAGAACGCTTCGAGCTGGGCACCGACGACCGCCGACGGGGTGCCGAGGAGCTCGGCGATCCGGTCCGTATCGTCGCAGTTGACGTCGGATACGTAGTACTGAATCCACGGCGTCACCCGCTCACCACGTTCGCCGCTGGCCTCGAAGAGCGGCCGCGCTTCTCTCAGTGGCAGCAGCGGGAAGAGCTGACGCAGGGCGAGGATGCGATCCTGGACCGATGGAATCGTGGTGCTCACGTCTTCGAGTGGACTTTGCTTTGCTTCTCCCATCCAATTGCCGTTGGGGCCCCCACAGCATACTGGGCGGGTACCGGGAAGCTTCCTTCGCAGCCCGGACGTCGCGGATCGACCTCAGTCGAAGAGGCCCTGCGCCAGCGCGCCGTCGTAGCGAATGCGCAGCGCCTCATGGCCTTCGAGGGCGCCTTCCCGAAGCTCGTCGCCGCCGAACACCGCACGAACCAGCGGACGCGCGGCCTGGTCGGCGCAGGCCGCACGAAACGCCGCGCACACCCGCTCGTAGCTGGCCGCCGGCAGGTTCCGCCGCACCGCGATGACGTCGGTGGGAATGGGACCGTAGGTCTCGAGGATGCGCACCTCGAGCGCCGGAGCCAGAAGCCATGCGCCCTCGAAGGTGCACACCACGTCGCAATCGCGTCGCCGGAGCGCGCGCAGGGCCGCGGCGTGGCTCCCGTAGAACTTCTCGCTCACGAAGCGCTGCGGATCGAAGCCCGCGCGCATGAGCTCGATGCGCGGCACCACGTAGCCGGCGGCGCTCCAGGGGTCGACCCAGCCGGCGCGTGCCCCGTGAAGGTCGTCGATGCCGGCGACGGACGAATCGGGAAGCACGGTGAGCGACGCCGAATAGCTGGTCTTGCCGCCGCGCACGATGCATCCCACCGGGTCCACCGCTTCCGCCAGCCAGGCGTAGACCACCGGCGGAATCCACGCCACGTCGGTGCTTCCCTCGCGCACGCTGGCCATGAGATCCTTGTAGGATGCAGCGGTCTTGCGCTGGAGATCGAGCTCCGTGTGCTCCCGCAGCCAGGCCGCGAGCTGCTCGAACGACGCGCTCGCCTCGCCCTCGGCGGACGCGTCCGAGGAAACCAGCCCGAAGACCATGGGTGGGGTAGCGCGAGCCATTGGTTCCTCTACAACGCCGGCGGCCAGAACACCTTGGGCAGCTGATCGCGGTGCAAGAGCGCCAGCCAGTCCATGAGACCGGCCACCGTGATGTGCACCAGAAAGCCCTGATAGATGCTGCGGGTCTTCATGGAGAGCGACCCCAGCGCGATGCCGGCCACGATGGCGCCACACGCCTCGAGGTAGGGCTTTCCGAAGTGGATCATGCAGTAAGGCACGGCCATGGCGAAGATGGCGCCGGAGCCCAAGCTCTTGCGCAACGCGCCCAGCCAGAAGCCGCGGAAGAACATCTCCAGGGCGAAGAACTGCGCGAAGTAGATGGCCTCCCACAGGAGGAAGTCGAACCAGCTCCGGGACGAGGTCTTGTAGAACGGGTAGTACGAGCCGAAGTCGGGGCTTCGCGCGACGATGAACATCGCCGGCAACACCACCGCCAGGAACAGCCCGTAGATCCACACGTGGGCGAAGAAGCCCTTGGTGCGGAGGCCCATGTCGAGGAGCGAGTCCTTCGGGAAGAGCAGCTTCCACAAAGGGAACGGCACCAGCACGTAACCGGCAATGCGGGTGAAGGCCCACCAGCCGTAGCTCCACAGCTCTTCGTAGTGCTGGAGACCGAGGACGTCTGCGGCCTTGGACAAGGCACCGGGAGCCACCGGCGCCGGGGGGCCGGCCAGCGATGCGGCGAGCTTCTCCAGCTCCGGTCGCACGTGGATGTCGAAGTACATGCGGCCGCCGAAGTACTCCTGCATGGCCAGGATGACCGCGACCATGACGAAGGCCACCATCGGGCGGCGGTCGTACTTGCCCTCCTTGAGGAACTTGCCGCGCTCCACCAGCGCGTCTTCGTCGAGCTCGCGCCAGGTGTTGCGGAAGAAGAGGTAGAGCAGCGGCACCACCACCGCCAGCGCGGGGATGGGAAAGAGCGGCTTCACCTTCTCGAGGAAGCCGGCGAAGCCTCCGAGCTCCTCCGACTTCAGGTACACGTTCGGGCCGAAGAACATCTCAGCCCGCTTTTTCCGCGCGAGCGACGGCGCGGTCGAGGCGCGCGAGCGATGCGTCGCGCCCGAGCACGAACATCACTTGATAGAGGCTGGGGCTGGCGGTGCGACCGGTGAGGGCCACCCGCGCGGGCTGGGCGATGTGCTTCATCTCCAGGCTCTTCGCCGCCAGGAATGCGACGGCGCGGGCCTCGAGGGCCGCCTCGGTCCACTCGCCGTCGGCCGAGACGTCGCGGAACGCGCGCAGGTTCTCGGCGTGCTCCTTCACCAGGAACTTCGCCGCGGCCTTCTCGTCCATCACCGGCTCGTCTCGGAAGTAGTAGTCGAGCTTCTCGGCGGCGTCGACCAGCGTGGTGGCGCGCTCGCGAATGGTGTAGAGTGCACGTTCCACCATCGCGCGATCCACGTTGGCGAGGCCCCGGGCCGCCAAGAACGGCAGCACCCGCGTCACGTACTCGTCGTCCGGCGTGAGCCCTTTGCTCTTCAGGTGCTCGTGCTGGATGGAGGCGAACTTCTTGGGGTCGAACTTGCCGTCGCCGCGGCCGCACGCCTCCCAGTTGAAGACGTCTACGAGCTGCTGCTTGGAGAACACTTCCTGGTCACCGTGGGACCAGCCGAAGCGCACCAGGTAGTTGAGCACCGCGCCCGGGGTGTAGCCGAGGTCGCGGTACTCGAACACGCCCACCGCGCCGTCGCGCTTGGAGAGCTTGGCGCCCGCCTGGTTGAGCATCATCGGCAAGTGTGCGAACTCCGGCACCTTGGCCCCGAAGGCCTGGTAGATCAGGATCTGCGGCGGGGTGTTGATCATGTGGTCGCGGCCCCGGGCCACGATGCCGATGCCCATGGTGATGTCGTCCACCACCGCGCCGAAGTTGTAGAGCGGCACGCCGTCGCCCCGCACCAGCACGAAGTCTTGCAGCTCCTTGTTGGGGGTGCGCACCTCGCCGAAGACCTTGTCGACGTACACCACCTCGCCGGCGGTGTCGGTCATGAAGCGCACCACCGAGGGCAGGTCCGGCTTGTCGGTACGGTTCCGACAGGTACCGGGGTACTTGAACTGCGCCTTGGGGTCGGCCTTCTTCAGGGCCTCGCGCTGGGCATCGAGCTCCGCCTTGGTGCAGTAGCAGCGGTAGGCCTTCTTCTCGGCGATGAGGCGCTCGGCCCACTCGGCATAGAGCGAGAGCCGCTGCATCTGCTCGTAGGGGCCGTGCTCGCCGCCCACCTCCGGCCCTTCGTCCCAGTCGATGCCGAGCCAGCGGAGCGAATCGAGGATGACCTGCTTGCTCTCGGGGGTCGACCGCTCCTGGTCGGTGTCCTCGATGCGCAGCACGAAGGCGCCCCCGGTGTGGCGGGCCCACAGCCAGTTGAAGAGCGCCGTGCGCACCCCTCCGATGTGGAGGTAGCCGGTGGGCGAGGGCGCGAAACGCAGGCGGGGCTTTTCCATCGGGCCCGTTGAGTAGCAAGGTCCGGGTTGGGAGGCCAGAACGAGAGGCTACAGGCCCTCGGCTCCAGGCCTCGGCCAGAGGCCACAAGTCGCTGCCGTGGCCCAGGCGTGAGCCCGAGGCTTCGCCCGAGGTTCTGGGCATTTCCGCAAAGTTTTCGCGACTTCGGACCCTCGCGAGGGGCTCCGCACAAAAGCCCCCCAACGCAATGCGTCCATGATAATCGGTGCCCACGATGCCGGAGCACACTTCATTCTTTAGCTACCTCATCGCCATGTTTCCCGCCCTCGGCGCGAACATGAAGAACTTCGGCAACACGCTGATGGGCAAGCCGGTGTCTGCACACCAGGCCGAGCCGCTCGTGTCCGCGATCTTCGTGGCGTTGCTCATCATCGGCCTGGCCTTCGCGGTCAAAGGCAAGGTGGTCGACTACAAGAAGTCGGTCATTCCCGACGAGAAGCTGACGCTCCGCACGTTCTTCGAGCTGATCATCAGCATGTTCTACGGGATGATGAAGGACATGATGGGTCCCAAGCGCGCCAAGCGCTACTTCCCCATCATCGGCACCGCCGCGCTGTTCATCCTCTTCGGCAACTTCTTGGGGATGATCCCGGGCTTCCTGCCCCCCACCTCCAACATGCGCATCACGTTGGGGTGCTCGTTCATCATCTTCTGCGCCTTCAACTATTACGGCATCAAGGAGCAGGGCGCCGGGTACTTCACCCACCTGTTCGGCCCCTGGCTCGGACCGGCAGGCATCCCGATCAACATCCTCATCTTCGTGATCGAGGTGTTCTCCACCTGCCTCCGCCCCATCACGCTGGCCTTCCGTCTCTTCATCAACATCGCGGTCGACCACCTGATCCTCACCATCTTCATGGGCATCGTGATGCTCCTGGTGCCGATCCCGCTGCTCATCCTGGGCACCCTGGTCTGCTTCGTTCAGGCCATCGTGTTCTGCCTCCTCTCGTCGATCTTCATCACGCTCGCCACCGAGCACCACGACGAGCACGAGGCGCCGGCCAAAGGTCACGCGAAGCACGACGATCACGACGCCGAGAAGGCACACGCCTGAACGGCTGCGACGGGTTTGCGAACAAATTGCGCGAAACATCTCGCATGAAATCGCATCTCGACGCTTCACAGAAATCCCCTCTAGTCACACAAGACGAAACCGTATAAACGCGCCTCCAAGACCCCCGAGAACGGTTTCGTTCTCTCTGTTTTCGAGACCTCAAAGGAGACTTACGAAGATGTCGATCACGAAGAAGCTGCCCGCCGCCCTCGCCGCCGCAGCGGTTACCCTTGCTCCCTTCGTTGCCCAGGCGGCTGAGGGCGCTGCGTCCAACGAAAACGACTACAAGGCTGCTGCCGCGCTCGGCGCTGGCATCGCCATCGGCGTCGCCGTCCTCGGTGGAGCGCTCGGCCAGGGCCGCGCTGCTGCCGCTGCTCTCGAAGGCATCTCCCGCAACCCGGGCGCCGCTGCCCGCATCCAGACCCCGATGATCCTCGGTCTGGCCCTCATCGAGTCCCTCGTGCTCTTCGGCGTCCTCATCGCCTACCTGCTCCAGGGCAAGATCGGCGGCTGATCGCCGGCGCTTCGCCCTCCAGCGAGGGCAGAGCACGCGAACCCCCCGACTCTCGAGTCGGGGGTTTTGCTTTGTGGGCGACTCATGCCGATACTGTAGGAACACACCATGGGCATGTTCGAGCAGATGGACGCGCGGGTCTTCCAGAGCAACGCCAGCCTCGACGAAGCGGTGCCAACGGCGGTGTACCAGGCCAGCGGAATCCAGCTCGTGCCCTACGGGCCGGGCATGTGGAGCGGGCGCGGCCGGAACGGCAGCTGGGGCCTCGCCCCGGACGTCTTCATTCGCGCGGTGCCGTCGCCGCAGGGGACCGTCCTCGAGGTGCGGGTGGGCGCCCAGGTGGACTCCACCATGATGATCGTCTTCATCGTCCTCATGGTCTTCTTCTGGCCGGCGGGTCTGATCTGCGGGTTCCTCGCCCACGGTGACTTCACGTCGAAGCGCAACTTCCTGCTCCACGCCACCTGGCAATCGCTCACGGCGCAGCTCGGCCCCGCCACCGCCACTGCGTACGGCTACATGATCCCGCCCGGCGGCGTGCGATAGCGACACCGGAAATCTTGAAGCGTGCGGCTTGCACACATCGCCGCAGACGCCGCGCCGATCCGCCGCCGGATCCGTCGCATCCCACGGTGCGGGGGCAAATCGGGCTCTGCACGCCCGAGAGAGAGACCCCACCTGGAATGGTACGCGCGGGGCGGGAGGCACGCGGAATGCAGTTCACTCGAGCGAACCTGAGAACCAAGGAGACACGCTCATGAACGACCCCAAGCAGCCGGTAAGCGACCTCGATTCCCTCCTCGCCGTCCTCGACATGGACCAGCTGGAGAACGTCTCCGGCGGGTACCGCATGAACTGCGACATGGACGGCGTGCAGCAGGTGGCCGACAACAGCGACAACGACGGCGGTGACTGGGGTGGCGGCGACGACGGCGGCGGTGACTGGGGTGGCGGCGACGACGGCGGTGGCGACTGGGCGTGACGCCGATGCGGGAACGCATGTCCATCGGGGCGCGCTGGGACGGAGGCGGGCAGAACGCTCGCCTTCGCCAGGCGTTCGACGCTGGGCTCATCGACTTCGTCGAGGCCAACTATCCGGTGGGGAGCGGCCCCGACTGCGACCCGTCGATGGGCATCCCGGTTTACGTGCATTCTCCCGCCAATTCTGTGGCCAGCCCCACCGGCCTCAATCGACACATCTGCGAGCAGGTGAAGGCCGCCGCCACGCGCTTCGACTCGCCGTGGATCGGCGAGCACCTGTGTGCCACCGGCCCGGAGGCGCAGAGCCGCCTGGGGTACATCGTGAACCCCATCTTGGATCCGCGGCTGGCCGACGTGGCAGTGGAGAACGCGCGGGCTCTGCAACGATACTATGGGCGCCCGCTGGCGCTCGAGCTGGGGCCGCAGTACCAGACCGTGGGCGAGATGCCGAGCGAGATGCATTTCCTCGGCGACGTCGCGCGCCGCGCCGACTGCCACATCGTCCTCGACATCGCCCACTACACCGCCAGCAACCGCAACCTGCGGCGTAGCGAGGACTACGGTCTCGACGCGCTCGAGCCCGAACGCATCGTGGAGCTCCACCTGGCGGGGCTACGCACCGGCAAGGACCGCCGCTACTGGCACGACGCCCACGAGCGCCTCCCCGACGAGGGCATGGTTGCGATGGCCAAGAGCCTCGCGCAGAGCCTGCCCAACCTCCGCGCCATCACCTTCGAGCACGAAGGCAAGGCTCCGGAGGCCGACTTTTTCGCCTTTCTCACCCGCCTGCGCGAGGAGCTCTCGTGACCCCCGAAGAGATTCTGTTTCGCCCGACGAGCGAAAGGCCCGAGCTCGGCGAGCTCATCGCGGTGCAGACGCTCTACATCAAGCTGCTCTACTGCGAGGCCACCAACGCCGCCTATCGCGCCTCGCCCACCGCGGTCCTCGACGACTGCGGACTTCCGGCGAGCACCGCCACCATGCTGCCGCGGGTCGAGAGCGAGAATCACCGGGCCGAGATGCACGGGCGACGGCTCCTGGCGGCGCGCGAGCTGCTTCTGGAGTATCCGACGCTCTTCGCGACCGTCGTCGGCGCCGACTGCGACGCAGCGATGGTGGCGCGGCAACCATTCTTCTCGCGATTTCTGTCTTCCGCCGACTTCTTCGACCCGAAGCGCCGCCTGCCCCACGCCTTCGGTATCGGCGAAGGCTACGAGAACGTCTCGGCGTTCTTCTTCTGGGCGCGCGCGAACCTGGAGATGGATCCCCAGGCGAAGCAGGCGCTCTTCGAGGACTTCGGGCGATGGCTGGTGAAGACCGCCAAGTGCAGCGCGGTACCCGAGCTCCAGCGCCATAGGCGCGGGGCATTCTTCTTCCGCCTCGACGGTCGGGCGATGGTGGTCACCGGCGCCGGACGCGTCATCGAGTACGCGGGCGTGGGCGACGTGGCCAGCGTTCTACGAGCGGCGGGCCTCACCGGTCTCGAGGACCTCGAGCCGTGAGCGCAGCGGCGAGCGCGCGCGACCTGCCCTGCGCTGCCCCGCCGGGAAACGATGCGCGCGACTGGCCCACCGCGGGTGGATTCTTCGTCCCGCGCCCGTTCGTGCTCGACCACGATTTTCCGCCACTGCGTGCAGCACGCCACGCAGCGGCAGCCCTTCACGCAGCATTCCCCGAAATCGTCAGTGTTCACGTCTGTGGCAGCGTGCTCGAGGTCGGCGTCACCCCTGCCGACGTGGATCTCGCGGTGGTGGTAGCCGACGGGGCCGCATCGCTCCCGCCGGTGGCCGAGGTCCTCGCCACCTGCGACACGGGCCTGGAGGATCGTGTGAAGGCGCGCGCCTGGGATGTGCTGGTGGAGCGGCGCGGCACCATCATGCACAATCCGCTCCGATGCATGCCGTTGCTCTTTCGATCGCTCCGCGTCGCTGGCCCGGCTCCCTGGCGCGGCACACCGAAGATCGCGGCCGACGCGGCCACCGCGGCGAAGCTGTTCGGCCCACGCAAGCGAGAGCTGATCGGATCGCTCGCTGCCCTGCGCGACGCGAAGTCCGAGCGGCGACCGGAGATGGCCGCGTGGTTGGCCAAAGTGCAGAAACGCGCCCTGCGTTTGGGTATGCTGGAGGCCTTGGCAACGGTAGGAGCCTACTCTGCGGTCCCCGCGCGCTGCGCCGAGCTCCTCGCCATGGCGCGACCGGAGCTGGCCCACCTGGCCATCGAGGTGAGCGAGGACCTTCGATGCGGGTACGCCGAGGAGGCAACCTTCGGGCGCCTGGTGGCCCTCGCGCATGCGCTCCTCACGCCGAGATCCGGCGAGGTCCGAGTGTCGTGACGCCCGTCGCCTCCGAGGTGCGGCTGCGCGATGGCCGCGTGGCGCTCTTGCGCGCGGCCTCGCCCGAGGACGCGCCGCAGCTGGTCACCTTTCTGCGCACCCTCGCCCGCGAATCGTGGCGGAAGCTCGGAAACCCGCCCTCGCATTTCGACACGCTGACCGACGAGGCCGAGGCCGCGGTGATCACCACCTACGCCCGAGCCCCCCGAGGCTTTCTGCTCACCGCCTGGGTTGAGGAGGAGGCGGTGGGCAGCCTCACCCTCAGCGCGCGGCCGCAGAAGCTCAATGCGCACTGCGCCGATCTGGGCATGGGCATTCTGTGCAAAGTACACCGGCAGGGGCTGGGCGCCGCGCTGGTCCGCCATGCGCTCGCGGAGGGTGAGCGCGTGGGCCTGTGGAACGTCTCGCTGCGCGTCCGTGCCCACAACGCACCGGCCATCGCCCTCTACGAGAGCCAGGGCTTCATCCGCATCGGCACCCTGCGTGCGGTGGCCGAGATCGACGGCGCCTTCGAGGACGAGCACGTCTACCAGCGCATCCCCGCCGGCCGCTGAAGCACGTTTCAGTCCCAGAACATACCCTTCGGCCGCGCAGCCTGCTTTGCGCGCTCGCTGAGCCGCTCGCGATGGGAACGTGCGGCCCCAGCGAGCTCCTCGGGCGTCGTCGACAGCACATCGAGGAACGGATCGAGAGCGGCGAAGTACGCGTCGCTCGGGGGAGCGGGGCAGCGCAGCACCGCGCGCTGAAAGGCCCCCGGCGGCCCGTAGCCGTGATCTCGGATGTAGTGCACGACCATCGCCGGCGCCACGTAGAGAAAGTCCGCGCTCGGCACCAGCACGTTCGAGGCGCTGCGGACCTTGGAGCAGAGCTCGCAGAGGTGGGGACCGGCCGAGGCAGCGTGAATCCACCCGTCTGCCACCAACGTCTCCAGCTTCGCCAGCACCACGTCGTCGACCGGGCCTTCGTCGAACGGATACGCCGACGACAGCCACCCTACGGCGCGCACCTTCAGCCCGCTCGCGATCATGGTCTCCGTGCCCAGATCGGGAAAATACATGCCCAATGACGTAGCACGCCACGCGGCATGCGCTCTCGCTGACGCGCCGTACGATCCATGACGTCGCTGTCGCGAACCCGGGCTCGGGATCGCGCTGCGCCACCGCACGCTCCGCGGAATCTCGACGTTTCCTCGGCGCGTGTGCCATGGCACGTCCGCTGCTGAAGGTCGGTGCATGATCTCGTCATCCTCCCTCCGCTCGCTCTTGGTCGCTCTTCCCCTCCTGGCCGCGTGCGGCGGCACCGCTGCCAGCTCCAGCGGCGAGACCGCAGACGCCGCGCCCAAGCAGGTCGACGCGGGCGCGGACTCCGACGCCATGGAGATCGGCGATCGAACCGCGGGCCACTGCAACGATCTGGAGCTGCCCACCGACGTGCTCTCGATGGCCCATCCGGAAGCCCTCGATGCATCCCCTGGCGGCGGCGGTTCCGTCGCACCGGGCACCTACGATCTCACGGCGGTGGAGCAGGTCGACCTTCCCGCGCAGCCGGGCGACGACACGCGCTTCGGAAACGCCCGGCTCCGCATCGACGGGCGCGGCGGCCTTCAATGGGTACGCGTACGCGACGACGGCCAGGTGCGTCGTTCGGCCTACGCGCTGAACGTCGACGGTTCCATGTTCACTGCCACCGAGTCGTGCGGCTTCCCCCTGCTGGTGGACGGGGCCACCGAGAAGCTGCTCCTGCGGTACGCCGTCGCCGGGCGCACGCTGACCCTATTTTTCCCGGCTGGAAAGACCGGTGCGGGCACGCGCGTGGAGCACTACACGATGCGCTGAGCTTAGGGCCCGCGCGCAATGAATGTGTTCGGATCGGCGTCGAGGCGATGGATCGGCGTCGGAACGGATAGATTCATCGTGCGCGGGCCCTCACCGCTTCGGGTGCGCTTCGAGAAAGTCGAACACTGCCCCGGCGAAGCCCGCTCCCAGGCGCGGTGCGTGCTTCCCGCCCTCGACGGTCCACAGCTCGACGGCGCCACGAGCGCAGCTTCCATAGCGGTCGACCCGCGTCTCCTCACCGGCCAGGCTGCTCTCGAGGTCGAGGCGTGCTTCGGTCGCGAGATCACCGGTGCACCCCTCGAGCGTCGCCCAGTGGGCCACGGTATCGGCGGCGGAGGGGTACTTGGCGCCCTCCGAGACGCCACCTGCATACTGCACGGTTTCGTCCTTGGTGCCGTGCACCTCCGCCACCGAGACGTCGCCCTTGGGCACGCACTTGCTCGCGTCGTCCCAGGTGGTGCCGGAGACGCTGACGATGGCCGAGACCACGTCGGCCGCATCGCACGCCAGCCGGTGCGCCATCACCCCGCCGGCGGAGAGACCCACCACGTACACCCGCGAGCGGTCGAGATTGTACTTCCGGGCGACGTCGCCGACGACGCTGCGCAGGTACGCGACGTCGTCGGAGCCCACTTTGGTGAAGTCGCAGCACGCGTCGGTGCCGTTCCAGAAGCGATCGCCGTTCTTGTCCTTGAGGCCGTCGGGATGCGTGTAGAGGATCCCTTTTTGCTCGGCCAAGGGCCCCAGCTTGAAGTAGCTCTCCAGCGCCGCACCGTCGTCACCCGGCCCGTAGCCATGGAGCGCGACCAGGAGCGCGGTGGGCTTCTGCGCGTCGTAGCTCTTGGGCACCGCCAGCGTGTACGGGCGCGCTGCCAAGAGCGCATCGTCCACCGCGATGGGCGCGGGGGGCGTGCGATCCGCGACGCCGGCATCGGAAGGCGCGGGGCCGCCGGTGGGGGTGGACGACGAGCAAGCGAGGGCCAGAAGAAGCAAAGGCGAGAGGCAACGCATGGTGCGAGCGCGAAAAGCACGAACCATACCCACCATCGGCATCCGCGGTGCCGGCGGAGAAACCCGCAGGCACCGACGCGGTCGTCAGCGTCCTAACGGCCCTGCGTGCTCGCCTTCACGCTGGTGATCACGTTGTTGCGGGTCGCGCGCGAGTACGGGCACGCAGCCTTCGCCTTCTCGACGAGCGCATCCAGCGTCGCCTGGTCAACGCCCTCCGCACGCACGGTCAGGCGGACCCCCAAGTCGTAGTTGACAGCATCGAAGTGCAGGTCGACGGCGGAGTCGACTTGCACGTTGCGAACCAGCTCACCCTCGGCCTTGGCAACGTTGGCGAGGGTGCTCGCGAAGCAAGCCCCGTAGCCAGCTGCGAAGAGCTGCTCGGGGTTGGTGCCCTTTCCACTGCCCCCCAGACTCTCGGGGAACGCCAGCGCGAGCTCGAGCTTGCCATCGTCGGTACGGACCGATCCGTCGCGTCCGTTCTTCACCGTCGCGTGTGCCGTATAGAGAATGCTCATTGTTCGTGTCTCCTTTTTTCGTCGTGGATCAAACCGTGAGTGACGCGCCGCTCAGGCTCGCGAGAGCTTGGCGACGGCCGTGATGTTCTCCTCGCCGAGGCCGCTCGCGACGGCGCGCTCGTACCGCTCGCGCACGCAGTCGATCACCGGCATGTCGCGAGACTTGCTCCGCAGCGCGTAGCGGAGATCTTTCGCCACGAGCGCCACCGGGAACATGGGCTCGAAGCGTTCGGCGACCATAGCGAGGCCGGCACCACGCGCGGCTGGGCTCAGGACCGGCAGCGCACCGAGCAGTTCCAGCATCGCGGCGGGCTCGATTCCCTGGTCGGCCACCGCGGCGAGGAGCTCGCCGAGCACCGCCACTTGCGCGGCGAACAGAGCGTTGGTGGCGAGCTTGGCGATGGTCGCGCGCGGCGTGGCCCCCATCGAATGCACGGCGCTGGCAAACGACGAGAAGACCGCGCGGGCGCTCTCCACGTCGGCGGCATCTCCGGAAGCGAGCACCACCAGCGCGCCCTGCTCCGCCTGCGGCCTGCTGCCGACGACCGGCGCGTCGAGGAACCGAACACCGCGGTCGCGCGCGCTCGCGGCGAGCTCCGTCACCCAGTCGGGCGTCAAGGTGCTGCACTCGATGGCCAATGCCCTGTCGCGCATTCCCGCGAGCGCTCCCGAGGCTCCCGACCACACGGCGCGCGACGCGTCGTCGTCGGTCACCATCGCCAGCACCACGTCTGCCTCCAGCACCGCGTCGTGCAGGGTCGGGCGCGCGCTCGACGCCAGGTCCGCTGGCACATCGGAGCGGCTCCACACTCGTAGCTCGTGCCCTGCCGCCGCCACACGCCGCGCGATGCGACTTCCCATCGCTCCCATTCCCAAGACGCTGACTCGCATGCTGGCCTCCATCTCCGTGCGACCCGTTCGCTCCGACCCCTCCACGTTGTAGTTATTCCCGTAGGGGCAGACCACGCCTGCTTCGTGGTAGGATTCATTCCAAGAACGGCATGTCCCTCGACCGACTCGATGCGCTGCGCCTGTTCGTTCGCTTGCGCGAACGAGGAAGCTTCTCGGCCGCGGCCCGAGACCTTCGGATCAAGCAGTCGACCGCCAGCAAGTGGGTCGCCGAGCTCGAAGAAGAGCTCGGCGTCGGTCTGGTGGAGCGTACGACGCGGGCGATTCGCATCACCGAGGCAGGGCAGCGCTTCGCGCGGCGCGCGGTGGAGATCCTCGACGCCGTCGACGAGACCACACGTGAGCTTTCGGATCTCGGCGAGCGTGAGCCTTCCGGGAGGGTGCGCGTGAGCGCACCGGTCGTGTATGGGCGACTCTTCGTCGCGCCGCTGATGGCGAAGTTCCTGAAGCATCATCCCCGCGTCGAAGCCGAGCTGGTGCTGAGCGATCGCTACGTGAACCTCGTCGAAGAAGGGTTCGACCTGGCCATCCGCGTGGGCGTCCCCGCCGACACCAGCGCGCGCGGAAGGAAGCTCGCCGACAGCGCCCGGCGCCTCGTCGCATCACCGGCGTACGTGGAGAAGCACGGCGCACCGAAGACCCCCAAGGAGCTCGAGCGCCACCCATGTTTGACGCACAGCGAAGCGTTCGCGGGGGCGATCTGGCGCTTCCGGCTGGGCCCGGGCAGGGAGGTACCGGTGGCGGTGCGGGGCCCGCTCTCGAGCAACAACAGTGACGTGGCGCTGGAAATGGCCAGGCGCGGACTCGGCATCGCTCTGCTCGCCGATTGGCTGGTCGCGGCCGACCTCCGAGCCAACAAGCTCGTGGAGCTCTTGCCCGACCACCAGGCGCCGCCCGCGCCGGTCTTCGCGGTCACGCCCGCCAGTCGCTTCGTCGCTGCACCGGTGCGAGCCCTCCTCGACGCGCTCACCGCTTCCGACGAGATCCGTTCCTCGCGCAGCCGTTGACGTCTCAACGCGCGCGGGTGCGGAGCGAGGTGACGGCCCACATGACGCCGGCGACGATCCACAGCACGATGGCGGCGGTGATCTTGTCCGACGCGAAGAGGTGCGCTCCGGAGAGCACCAGGGCACCGATGGCGAGGCCCGCGAACACCCGGCGCCCCATGCGATCGGCCACCGTGAGGTAGGCGCTGTCCTCGGTCTTCACGGTGAGGCGTCCGAGGCGCAAGTCGTCCAGCACCTCGCGCATCTGCATGGGCATGTCGTAGCCGGCCCGCGAGAGCTGCTCCACCCCGCGCCACAGCTCGTTGCCGATGCGCTCCGGAGAGTAGCGCTGCTTCAAGATGCGGATGAAGTGCGGCTGGGCCTCGCCGAACACGTCGAGGTCCGGGTCGAGCTGCTTGGCGATGCCCTCGAGGGTCATGAGCGCCTTGCCCACCAGCATGAAGTCCGGGGGAATCTCGATGCCGTACTTGATTGCACCCTGCATCAGATCGCGGAGCATCGCCGAGAGCTCGATCTCCTTCAGCGGCCGCCCCAGGTACTTCTCGGCCAGGGTAGCCACCTCGGCGCGGTACTCGCGCATGTCGACCTTCTTGGTGGGTCTTCCGATGGCGTAGAGCGCGTCGGCCACGCCGTAGGCGTCCTTTCGCACCGCAGCCACCATGAGGTCCACCGTGCGGTCGCGGAGCTCCGGGCTCAGGCGCCCCACCATGCCGAGGTCGATGAGCCCGATGACCGGATCGTCGTTGGTCCCCAGCAGGATGATGTTCCCGGGGTGGGGATCGGCGTGGAAGAAGCCGTCCTCGAAGACCATCTTGATGACCAGGCCCACGCTGCGCTTGGCGATGAGCGGGCCATTGGCGCCTTCGCGCAGGGCCACGTCGATCTTCTTTCCCGGAAAGAACTCCTGGGTGAGGACGTGCTTCGAGGACGCGCTGCGGAACACCCGGGCGAAGCGCACCGAGCTGTCGTCCTTGAAGTTCTGCGCCAGCCGCTCGCCGTTCTCGGCTTCGATGGTGAAGTTGAGCTCGGCGGTGATGGATCGGTCGAACTGCTGCACCAGCCCCACCGGCGAGTAGATCTTCGACTCGGGGATGGTGCGCTCGATGACCGCCGCCATCATGTGCAAGAGCTCGAGATCACGCACCACGGTGGAGCCCACGCCGGGCCGCTGCACCTTGACCACCACCTCGTGCTCGCCGTCCTCCACGCGAATGCGTGCACGATGCACCTGTCCGATGGAGGCGGTGGCGAGCGGCTTCTCGTCGAAGCGCAGGTACACCTGGTCGAGCGGAGCGCCCAGGCTCTCTTCCACCACCTTCTTGATGTCCTCGAAGGGCACCGGCGGCACTTCGTCCTGGAGCTTCTTCAGCTCGGCGATGATGTCGGCGGGGATGACGTCTTGGCGGGTCGAGGCAATCTGCCCGAGCTTGATGAAGGAAGGGCCCAGGTCCTGGAGCACCAGGCGCACGCGTTCGGCGGTGCTGGCGGTCCCCTCGGCAGCCGCGTCCGCCTCGCCCACCACAACCAGCGCGTCGGCGGCGGGGTCGGCCGCGCTGTTCGGCGCTGCTTCGTCGCCGGTGGACGCCGGAGGCTTCTCGCTGGGCCGGAGCGCGGGAGGCGCTTCGCTCTTCGACTTCTTGCGCCCGAAGCCGGCGCGCATGACGATCTCGCCGAAGCCGTGCCGCACCAGAACCGTGGAGATCTCCCGAAGACGCCCGAGGTCGCGCACG
>JABFRG010000521.1 GCA_013141295.1 Polyangiaceae bacterium | reverse complement strand
CCCGGAAGAAGCGTCGTTTGCGCTGGGCCTTGGCGCGGCAGGCGCCGCAGGTGATGGGCCCCGGCAGCGATACCGCCCGGCACACCGCGCAGGACAGGGCGCCGCACGAGGCGCAGCCTTCGTCACCCTCGAGGCTTGCGTGTGTGGTGCATGCACCCTGGCCGGTGTGTGCCGGCGCATCGGTCAGGTCGGCCCGACCTCCGGCGCCGCGAACCGCCTTGAGCAGGTGATCCACGGCCACCACGCCCAGGCGCCGCGGAAGGGTAGCGGGAAGGGTGCCGACGAAGGCGCGCGCCTCCTCCATGGGGATGGAGAGGGCGCGGGAAACGGCGACGTCCACGGCAAGGGCGCCGGCCGGCGCACCGAGAATGCGTACGTACCTTTCTTCGTCGTCGGTCACAGGGTCAGTTGCAGTTTACCTTGTCGATCATCACCGAGCACTTGCATGCGCGATCTTTGACCATTTTGTTGCTCTTGCAGACGAGGCGCATGGTCTTGTCGGGGTTGCAGGCGAACTTTCCCTCGTATTCGCTGGAGTCGCAGGTATCGCCCAGCTCGGAGATGGTCTCGTCGCACTCGAGGGTGGTTCCCTTCTGACGGCAGCCGTGCATGCCCTTGCAGGTTGCACCCAGTACCATCTTCCCCGACTTGCACAGGAGCAGCGCCTTCTTGTCGGGCGTGCAGGCGGCGTTGCCCTCGTTCTGCGGCGTGCAGGTGGAGCCGGCCTCGGCCGCACCGAGGTCGCACTTGGCGC
Source organism: Polyangiaceae bacterium (assembly GCA_013141295.1). Lineage (GTDB taxonomy): Bacteria > Myxococcota_A > Polyangia > Polyangiales > Polyangiaceae > JABFRG01. The sequence continues at coordinate 3,967 of JABFRG010000521.1, read as the reverse complement.
CCTTGGCATTGGCGACGCACCCCAGCGCGCCGGTGCACTTGTCGAGGAGCTTCCAGTGGTTGTTCTCGCACTTGATCATCGCCTTGCGGTCGCCGCTGCACTCGGGCTTGCCCTCTTCCAGGCACGGCTCGCCCACCTCGTACTTCAGGTGGGTGCAGCTGCCCTCTCCCACCACCGTCATGCAGCCGATGGGGCCTTCGCAGCTCAGCGCTTCCCACTTGCCGCCCACGCACACGAGGCCGTTCTGCTTGTCGACGCATTTGAACTTGCCGGCCTGTGCGGCGCTGCATGCGGCTCCGGCCTTGGGCTTACTGCAGGCCACGACCCCGACGAAGGAGAGCGCGGCGGCGACGGCGATCACGGTGGACAAGCGGGGATGACGGCTTTGCATGCTTCGAAGGTACACGCATCGGTCCGCCGCGGCCTATCACCCGAAAGGACGACGCGGCCGCGCCAGGCGGAGTGGATTGTCGTCGTATTTTCCCGGAAACCGCGTAAGCCGGGGGAGCATGGACGCGCCTTCCGTCTCCGCCGCCCGCCATCTCCGCGACGTGCTCTCGCTCGCCATCGCGCACGACCCTGCGCGTCGGGCGGTGGTGGTCTACGACGCCCGCTCGGAGCTCTCGCGCATCGTGGCCGAGGCGTACCGCGTGTGCCTTCCGGGCGCCCTGCACATCGACTTCGATGCGGTCACGCCGGAGGCCGTCCAGGCAGCGTTTGCGCCGCTGGGGCCCGGCGATCTGGTGGTGCTGGTGCAGTCCACGAGCTTTCGTCTCGAAGCCTTTCGCATTCGCGTGGAGCTCTTCAAACGCGGTCTCGCGGTGGTCGAGCACCCCCACCTCGGGCGCATGGTGCCGGCCGAGTACGGCGCCTACCTCGACTCGCTCGCGTACGATCCCGCGTACTACCGGGGAGTCGGCGCGAAGCTCAAGGCGCGCATCGATGCTGCCGCCGGCGCCATCCTCGACACCGGCGGCGCCGAGCTGGTGTACGCGGGCCCCTTCGAGGCGGCCAAGCTCAACGTCGGCGACTACACCGGCATGACCAACGTGGGCGGGCAGTTTCCCATCGGCGAGGTGTTCACCGAGCCGCAAGACCTGACCCGCGTCTCCGGCCGCGTGCGCATCGTCGTCTTCGGCGACACCGAGTTCTGCGTGAACGTACCGGAGGTCCCCATCACCCTGGTGGTGGAGGGCGGGCAGGTGGTCGCCGCCGAGGGCTCCACGCCTGCCTTCGACGCGGTCCTGGCGCAAATTCGCGCGGAAGAGCCGGTGTGGCTGCGGGAGCTGGGCTTCGGCATGAACCGCGCGTTCACCCGCGAGCGAACCGTGACCGACATCGGCACCTACGAGCGCATGTGCGGGGTGCACCTTTCGCTGGGCGCCAAGCACAACATCTACAACAAGCCCGGCATGAAGCGCGGGACCACGCGCTTTCACGTGGACGTCTTCGCCGCCACCGAGCGCGTGATCCTCGACGGCGAGGTGGTCTACCGGGACGGCGCCTGGTGCGTCTGACGCGTTCCGGTAGTAAAGTGTCCCTCGCATGCGCCCCATCGTCCTTCCCCTCGTCGAGCGCCTCGGCCGCTTTGCCCTGAACCGCAGCGGCACCCGGAGCGTGTGGGTCGATACCCCCGCTGGAAAGCTCCACGCCTACGACGCCAAGGGCAGCGGAACCGGCCCCACCATCGTGCTGCTCCACGGCATCGGCGCCAGCGCCACGCCGTTCGGGCCGATGATCGCCCGGCTCCGGCGCACGGCCCGGCGGGTGGTCGCGGTGGAGCTCCCGGGGCACGGCTTCAGCGAGCTGCACGGGGACGCGCTCACCGGCGAGGGCCTCTTCAACGCGGTGGCGACGGGCCTGGGCAAGCTGGTGCCGGAGCCGATGGTCCTCATGGGCAACTCGCTGGGGGGCGCGGTATCGCTGCACTATGCAGCGACCCATCCGGAACGGGTGCTGGGGCTGGTGCTGGTCTCGCCGGCCGGCGCCCACGCCACCGCCGACGAGTGGGAGGCCTTGAAGTCTCGGTTCGCCGTCGACAGTCGCGCCTCGGCGCGGGAATTCCTCGGGCTCCTCTATCACCGGACACCTTGGTTCATCCCGCTCTTGGCCCACGAGCTCCCGGCGTCCTTCGCCCGGCGCGCGGTCCGCGAGCTCCTCGATTCGGCGTCCAACGATCACCTGCCGCCGCCCGATTCGGTGATGTCGCTCGCGATGCCGGTGCTCTTCCTGTGGGGCAAGTCCGAGCGGCTCCTCCCACCGTCGCACTTCGCCTGGTTCAAGAAGCACCTGCCGCCCACCGCGGTGGTGGAAGAGCCGGAGGGCTTCGGCCACTGCCCGCACCTGGACTCGCCCGGTCGCCTGGCCCGGCGCATCGCCACCTTTGCGGCTAGCCTCCCGCCCGACGGCAACGTGGCCAAGAGCGCCTGAGGAATCGCCGCTGCCGCCGGAGCGTTCTCGGCGGGTGACTCGCTACCTTCCGGTGCTCCTCTTGTGCGCGTGTGCTTCTTCGGACGTGGAGCCGTTGCGCGCCGACGATGCCGCGCCCCTCGAGCCTCGGCCTGCGGTGCGCGGCACGGTGCAGGAGTCCGGGCAGCCGCGGCGCTTCGTCGACACCCACGACCACTACGCGCACGCGGTGGGGAAGGTCGACGCGGCGAAGTTCGACTACCTCAAGAAGGCCAAGGACGGCGCCCCGGCGGTGGCGCTCACCTTCGACTGCGCGTGGGTTCCCGAGGACCGCGGCCTGGCGGTGCTCGATGCGCTCCGGGAGAAAGGTGTAAAGGCCACGTTCTTCATTTCCGGGCCCTTCGTGCTCGCCGCGGGAAGACCCGGCGTCAACGACGCGACCCAGCGGGTGGTGCGGCGCATCGTGGAAGAGGGCCACGAGGTGGGCAACCACACCAAGACCCACCCGCACGCCACGCCGCAGGTGGACTGGGGCGCCGAGCTCTCGGCGCTGGTCGTGGGCTGGGACGCGGCGGTGGCGCGTGCCTTCGCCGGCGCTTCGGTGCCGGCCAACGCCAAGATGCTGCCCTACTGGCGCGCGCCGTTCGGCGAGTACGACGCGCGGGCCCTCGGTCAGGCCACGGCGCAGGGCTTTCCCTATCACTTCGGCTGGAACGTCGACGCCCGCGACGCGCTGGGATATCCCAGCTGCAAGGACGCGCCGCAAGACGGCACCTGTATGACCGCCGACAAGCAGACCCGCTGGGTGCTCCGCTTCGCCGACGCCAACCCCACGCTCGACGCCTTCGTGGTGCTGGCCCATCTCGGCGGCCCCTACGGCTGGGGCTCCGATCCCAAAGGCATCCGCGCCCTCGTCGACGGCCTCCGGGCCCGCGGCCGAACCCCGGTGCGCCTCTCGGAGATCGCCCCCGACCTGTAGCTGCGCATTCGCACGCAACGTTCGCGGGGTGTGGACGAAGGGCAGGGGACGTACCTGTCCCTTCTCCCAACTCACTCACGAAAGTAGAGCTCCGATGCGTTTCTCGTCCCTGTCGGTCCTTGCGCTTGTTGCGCTATCTGGCTGTGTCATCAACTCCGCCGACTCCACCGAGGCCGGCGCGCCCGATCCGGAGGCAAAGGCCGACGCCGGTGGTGGTGCGACGCTGCCGCCGGCCGACGGCACCAAGCTCCCGTTCGCCCCGTCCAACGTTGCGCAGCCCAGCTTCAAGGATCTCGACGAGGTGACCATCTCGTCGAATTGCACTCTCAACACCGACTCCGGAAGCATCGGCTGCCTCGACCCGAAGAAGGTGCGCTTCGGCTACGCCAAGGTGGAGCAGGGCAAGGGGGCGAGCCAGGTGGCGGTCTTCACCATGCGGTCGCTCCGCATCCAGCCCAGCGCGATTCTTCGCGTCGAGGGCTCATTGCCCCTGGTGCTGCTCACGGCCACCAACCTCGAGATCTTCGGCGGCCTCGACGCCTCCAGTACCAACAAGGGCAGCGCAGGCGGCTTTATCAC
>JABFRG010000622.1 GCA_013141295.1 Polyangiaceae bacterium | reverse complement strand
GGCCCGAACCTGCGCTTCGGCTTCACCCCCATCGGCGGCAGCGTGGGCCTCGAGAGCGCCGGCGTGAATCACCTGCGCTTCGGGCTCCACGCCGGCGTGGGCTACGAGCTCGATATCACGCCGGCGCTAGCCTGGAAGGTCTTCGACGCGCGGCTGTACTTCGACGTGGGCACCAAATCGACCATGGACCGGCTCGGCCACTGGTTCGATCTCGGCGCCCAGGTTTCCACCGGCCTGGCCTTCTGACTGTCTTCAGCGGCCCCCGCGCGGCTTTCCGCGGAATTGGTAGGAGAACGCCTGCACGTTGCCGGTCCCACTACCGTACAAGGATAGATGTACGTCGTCCGCCGAGGCTCCCTCGGGGTCGCGCGAGATGCCCCCGCTCACCACCGCGGGTACGGGACCTACCGACGGAAGGTCGAAGGTGCAATCCCCGTTTCCGCTCCATGCTTCGGGGCCAGCGGACACGTGAACCGTGCAGCCGTGGATGACGAGGTCGTACTCCGAATGCTGGTAGTGCTGGGCGGTCCGCCGAACGGTGAGCACGTCGTCCGTGCTCGGAATGGGTATGAACCCTCCCTGCAAGCGATACGATCCGCTGCCTTTGCCGACGTACGAGCCGGCCAGTTCCGAACGACTCCGGCAACCGCCGAACAGCACGCAAAGCACTACCAAGGTGAGCCATCGCCCCGCGTCTACCTTCAGAGTGGCCATGCGCCATTGTAGTGCATCATCGTCTCAAGGGAGCAGCGCTTCCCAGAAGTCGCACTGCGGCTTGCGAAGCGCGGTACCGGTGGTGACGGTGCTGTCGATCTGCAGGTACGGATCGGTGGCCGCGTCGTAGGCGGGCCAGGCCGGCACATCGCCGCCGCTCGGATCTTGCGGGTTCTTCGCGAATGCGGCCCAGCGATGCATGAACGTGCTCGCCACCGCGGTGTCGCCGGCGCCGGGGGTGTAGCCGGAGACGTTCAGGTGGTCGAAGAGGTACAAGACGTCGGCGCCGTGGAACGCGCCGAAGCGCCCGAGCAACGCTGAATTCTCGAGAGCGTGCGAGAAGTAGTAGCGAAAGGCCGGCGTGCTCGTCTGCCGCAGCGCACGCAGGGTCTTGCGGGCCGTGCAACCGAACTTCGCGTCGGTGGTGAGCGCGACGTAGGTGGCCCAGGGCGACGCGTAGTCGGCAACCGGATACTGCGCCAGCACCGCATCGGCCACCGTGGCCGTGGGGAAGAGCGTGCGTACCGCCGCTTCGTATTGCGCGGCGGTGGCGGCGGGCGCGAGGGGCACGCTGCGGCTCGTCTCTTCGGAGTTCGAACCCACGATCATGGGCACCTTGGCGTGCGTGCCGGCCTTGATGGCGTCGAGCGGCTTGCCCACCAGCGCGTAGCCGTCGTCCACCGCGGCGTAGCCGGTGACCGCGCCGGCCACGTCGATCTTGATGGGGAAGGCCGACGTCACCGCCTCGGCGCTCAGCGCGCGCATGCACCCCAGCACGTCGGCCGCGGCGTCGCACTTGGCTGCGGCGACCACCTTGGCTCCGAGGTCTTCGGCCTCGCTGCGCGTCTTGCCCACGCAGCCGCCGCTCTGCATGATGGCGCCGGCGAAGAGCCCTTTGGCCAGCGGCGAAGCCACCAGCGTGCACACGTTCACGGCGCCCGCGGACTCGCCGAAGATGGTCACCTTCGCGGGATCGCCGCCCATGGCCGCGGCGTTGGCCTTCACCCACTTCAACGCGGCGATGGTGTCGAGGAGCGCGTAGTTGCCTTCGGAGCGATTCGCATCCTCCGCGGCCAGCGCCGGATGCGCCAGAAAGCCCAGCGCGCCGAGGCGGTAGTTGGTGGTCACGACGATGACGCCCTCCTTGGCGGCGAGCTTGCCGGCGTCGTAGGTGCGGAGGGTGCCCACCTGGCTGGTGGCCGACCCGGCTAGATTTCCGCCGCCGTGGATCCACAGCATGATGGGCAACGGACCGGGCTTGTCCGCGGGAGCGAACACGTTGAGCTGGAGGCAGTCTTCGGAGCCGGTGACGGGCGCCGTGCCGGTCTCGTCGCTCTGCGGGCACATGGGTCCCCAGGCGACGCCGTCGCGCGGCTCTTTCCAGCACGCGGCGGGTGCCGGTGGCTTCCAGCGCAGGCTGCCCACCGGCGGCGCGGCGAAGGGAATGTTGCGATATGCGTAGGCGCCAGCCTCGAGAGCGCCACGCACTGGACCGCGATCGGTCACCAGCATGCCGGGCGACGCGGGCACGTCACTCCCGCAGCCGCCGCCATCGGGGACGTCGCTGCCGTCGGTGCCGGCGTCGACGGTTCCGCCGTCGTTGGTGGACGGTGGCGTCGTCGCATCGTTGCCGCCACAGGCCACGAAGGCGGCGACGACCGGGATGAGCGCAAGAAGCCCAGTGCGAAGAGAAAGCTCGTTCATGGCGAGGTGCACTGCAATGCGTGTTCCGCTGCCATTGCGCTCGCGCGTGCGCACCGCAGCGCTCTTGGGGGTGAACGCCCAACGGTCCACCCGGACCGTGACGGGTTCAGGTGTGCGCGATGAGCTCCATGGCTGCGGCGCGGGCTTCTTCCACGGTGGGGAGCAGCGGGGCGAGCGCTTCCTCGAGCAAGGGCACGTGCTTCGCATCGGAGAGACCGATGCGCGTTGCCGAGCCGCAAGGCGCGACCGTGGCGATGGCTTCGAGGGCGGAAGTCGCGGCCGCGGGGAGGTGCGCGAGGAGCGAGGGCCCCAACCACAGCGTATCGTTGCCCGGCACGCGCAGCCAACGGCGCACGTAGCTTCGGCCGGTGCGCACATCGTGGGGAGCGCCGCACGCGTCTTCGTAGGCCGACGAATATGCGGGCGCGGTGGCACCGCAGCGGAACAGCGAGGCTTGTACGCCGTCGCCGCGCATGATCTCGTCCAGGAGGCCGAGGAGCATCGTGCGCACCTCGCTCGTGCGCGCCTCACCCGCGGCGTCTGCATCGAGCCACACCGTGAGCGCGCCCACCCGGGCATCGTCGCGATCGCCGAGCACGCTCGCGCCGAACGAGAGGCCCCAGAGGCCGAGATTCGGGCCGGTCTCGGGATCGAACGCCGGCCCCTCGCGGACCGTAACGTCCACCAGCGCCTCTTCCCCCATGGCCGCGGTGAGCGTATCGCGCCGCTTGCCGCGCAAGAGCGTGGTGACCTTTCCGGCGCCGCTGCGCGGCCGTCGCATCCCTTCTTCACCGCGCTTGCGGTAAACGGTGGTGGCAGCGTTGCCGCTGGTTCCCTGTATTTCCAGCATGCGTTCGAGCGCCTGCGCCGCGAAGCGCGCTGCGTCCGCGCGGGGACCGTCGATGGACGCCATGGCGACGAGATACTTCGTGGCCGCCAGCGGCCGGAGCAGGTGCGACGATCCGCCGTGCATCGCTTCGTCGACGGGGAAGCGGAGCGGGCGCGCCAACCGGGGATCGACGGTGAGGTCGTATTGCCCGGCGTGGGCGCCGTCTTCGCGCGCCGCGTGGGGAACGAATCCGCCGAACAGCGTGCCCTTCCCGGCCTGCACCACGCGCCCGGTGACGTTCACGTGCACCCTCGAGCGCATCGAGGCGCTCATCATCTTGCGGGCGTCCATGCCCGGCGCAAAGCTTGTCATGGGAGCGCCGGCCACCAGCTCTTGCTGCGGAAGATGGAGCACGAAGAGCGAGTCGCCGGAGGCAGACCGGAGGCGCTCGGGCGAATGAACCGCGTGGCGCGCCCCTTCGAGGACGTTGCCGAAGACCGTCTCGAAGCGCTCCACCTCCACCAGTCCAGCGTCGATGGCCGAGCCCCAGACCGTGATGGTCAGGCCACGCGACGCGCCCCCGGCGTTCTTCACGGCGAACCCCAGTCGGAGCTGGTCGCCCTCGGCCAGCGCCTGAGTAGTCGGACCGTACGGCATGTGAGGCTCGAAGCGCGGCGCTCCCTCGGGTGGCGTCTCGTACGCAGGCCGCGCCATCGATCGCAGCCGAAGCGTGACGGTGCCGTCCGGTAGCGGCGAAGGATCGCGGGAGAGGTACTTCTGTCCGGTGCTCGCACGCAACGGATCGCAACCCACGAGCTCACAGACCTTCACGAGGGTCGCCTCGGCGAAGAGATCCTCGGCCGCGAGCACGGCGTGGAGATCCACGGCGGCGACGCCGGATCGGAGCAGCGGCGCCCAGGCGTCCACCCGACGCTCTACGCGCTTCTTCCGCTTCTTGCCGAAGTATCCGGGGTTGGAGTCGTAGCGGTCGATCACGTCGCCGCTCGAGAAGAGCGTGAGCGCCAGCACGTCGCTGTCGTGCACCAGCACCGTGAAGGCCGAGCCTTCGGCGGCCCGCGACACCAGCGCGCCCAGTGCATCGAGCGCCCGCGCGTCCTGTGATTCGGTGGCCTCGTCGTAGACCGAGACGAACCCGCCGGGCCCGGGCGGAGCGATCAGCAAGACGCGATCGGGATCGCCGGCCTCGTCCACCTCGGACATCTCGCGCGACGCCGCGTCGGCCCGCAGCGCGGCGACGATCTTCTCGAATCCACCCTGGTCCGCACGCACCTGAACGTTGCTGAAGAAGGCACCCATCGCGCCGGATGCTACTTCACTCGCGCGCGTGAGCCACTGTTGCGCAGAGGCCCCCGACGATTGAGCAAGGACCGCGCAGGGGTCGCAGGGCGCGCGGGAAAACGCCGAGAAACGGCGACGGCATACGAGCTGCAGCAGGCGCCGCATGTCGACTTTCAAGCGCTCGCGTGG
>JABFRG010000290.1 GCA_013141295.1 Polyangiaceae bacterium | reverse complement strand
GATACGCCGCGGCTCGGAGAATCCCTATTGCGTCACCGGCACGCCGGAGGACTGCCCGAAGTTCGGCTCCAATTGGACCGGCTCCCAATGCTGCATCACGCGGGGCGGAACCATCACGTGCGTCGCCGGCGACAAGCGGAACTGCCAGAGCATTGGCGAATACTGGACGGGAACCGAGTGCTGCATCTTGGGCAGCGGCGGCAGGACCTGCGTCGAGAACGCCACCGGCGCTTCCTGCCCCACGGGCACTGGTGGCGAGTGGACCGGCTCCCACTGTTGCCAATAGCGTCCGGCCTTAGGCCCCGCGCAAGCGACGCCACTCCGCGACGAGCACGATCACCGCCCGAGGGCCTACGTTGCGCATGTCCGTTTGCTTGGCCTACTCTCATCGAAGACACCAAACGTTTCATCCGCAACGGCGACTACGAGTACGCCGAGAACATCGTGCACCTGGTGCTGGCCCGTCCGGAAGGCGCTGCGCCCGGCACCAAGGACGACGACGCGGACCTGAACCGCGACTTCCCCTACCATTGCGAGGCCACGGTGCGGGGCGGCGCAGCACTGCTCGAGGATCAGTATGGCCTGAGACAGCCCGTGCACCTCGAGGGTTGGGGGCGCGGCCGCTTCGCGCACAGCCTGTTTCACCCTGCGGAGCCGCGGCAGCGTATCGGAGCTTCGGACGAGCTACCTGTTCGCTGCGCGGGCGCCGGAGAGGTGACGATCACCCGCTTCGTCGCCACGCACTGGGACGCTGCATGCCACGCTCCGTATTGGCGGTCCGTGAAGCGCAGGTTCGGAACGGACTCTACACAGCGTCAGTTGAACCCGTAGTTGTAGGTCGCCTCAACGCCCTTGCGGTCCACGATGGCCCAGTGTCCGTGATCGGAGAGGTTGCCCAAGTACATGGTGAAGATCCAGTGGTCGCTCACCGTCTCGCCCTGCTCGGCGCTGTCGCCAATCTTCAACAGGCCAATGTGGGTCTCAGGATCGTTGGCGAAACAGAGGAGCTTCTCGCTGTCCGCGCGCGCGCGGCACCCCTCAGGGAGCTCGCTGGAATCTAGCCCTGACACGATGCCGAGAGGGCTCTCGGGGTCGTCCCCATCGGTCAAGAAGCTCTTCAGGGCATCACGGAGCGCCGGCTCAAACTTCACGCGGCTCGCGGGAAGCGCGTCTTGTGCGCGCACGTCGCCCTCCTCGATCTCAATCTTGGCGCGGGGGATGCCGAAATCGGACAGCGCTCGCGCGATCGGCGAATCCGCCGCTGGGCGCTTGTCGAGCGTCGCGAGCACGGTGCCTTGGCGATCGCGCAGCTCGAAGGACGACGCGCTGAGCTTGTAGCGATATTCGAGACGCGCGCCGCGCGTCGGCTGCAGCGCGAGCACGGTGCTGTTGGCGAACCACGTGCCCTCGATGGCCCGCGTTGGGCACGGCGCGCGTACGCACGTGACGCGCTCCGTACCCGCGAAGGTATATGTGTATTTGCCACCCAATTTCGTGCGCGCCAGCGCGAGCGACGCCAACGCGCCTCGACCGTTCTCGTACGTGCCAGCGAGGCGCTCGCCCACCGACGAACGAATCTCGTCCTCGCTCGACGGGAACGGCTCTTCCTGGTCGACCTCGCCAGCGCAGCCCGTGGCAAGGGAGCCCAACGAAGACACCAGCAACAGCGAAGCAACACGCGCATAGGTAGTCATGACGCGCCTAACATGCGACAAATGTGCCACATGTGCGCGTCGGTCATTTCATGCCTTTAGCTCAGGTGCCGCGCCGACGATGGATGCACGCCGATCCACTCCTGCTGTCCGTGGGCGGCAGTGGGCCGGTCCTCCGCTGTCACGCGGTGCCCGTTGCCTGGCGCGCCGGAGCGGGGCGGACACCACGCGGACTTCAAATGTGACCACTATAGTGGTCTATTTGGGCGGCAACGGTCTCCACTTCGGCTATCATAGTGGCAAATCACATGGCGCCCAGTCCCGGAAAAGTCACCCTCGAGCTGCGCCTTGGCGACGCGTGGGTCATCGCCGCAAGCGTGACCATTGCTGATTGTGCCGGTGGCATCACGTCGGCGTCACGGGTCGACTACGACTTCGACTACCTCGCGCTTGCGAGCGCACACCTTGGGGAGCGGGGGATCCGCGCCCTCTCTTGTCAGATGCCGCTCGGCTACCAGTCCTTCGATAGCAACCGGTGGCCGCCCTTCTTGCTCGACGTGATGCCGAGTGGCGCAGCCCGTCGCTACTGGGAGGCCCGCCTTGGTCTTCCGGGGACGGACGGGTACGGCAACGACTTCGCGCTCCTCGTGGCTGGCGGAGGTCACGCGCCGGGCAACGTTCGGGTCGCGACCGCCGCGCGCGCCACCGATGCCGAGCGCCACCCGGGCTTTCCGCGCATTGACGTGCTGGACCGCGCGGCTGCGTTCATCGAGTACGCGCGCGCCTCGGGAGCGCCCGTATCGGGCTCCAGCGGTGCGGGTGGCGATGCCCCGAAGTTCCTGCTCCGCGAAGACGAGCGCGGCTCTCTTCACGCCGAGGGGGTGCTGTCCGACGAGCGGACGCGGCATGCGTGGCTCGTGAAGTTTCCTCGCACCCCCGACCCGCGAGACAAGCTCGTGCTCCAGGCGGAGGCCGCGTATCACCGCGTCGCGAGACGCTTCGGCGTGCGTGTTCACGGTGAGCTCGTATGGGAGCAGGACAGCCTCTTCTGCCCCCGCTTCGACCGGATCGTCCGCCGAGGAAAGGTCGAGTATCTGGGGATGGAGAGCCTGTGCTCTCTTGCCGGCGTCGCCGACTTCGGCGTTCCCATCCCCAAGGAGGACCAGGCGCGCAGCCTCGCCGCCTGCGTCACGGAGCCCGCCGCCGAGCTCCGCGAGCTCCTGCTCCGCGACGTTCTCGACGTCGCTCTCGGAAACACCGACAACCACCCGCGCAACACCGCGGTCATCAAGCGCCCGAACGGCAGCATCGCGCTCTCGCCGCTCTACGACTTCGCACCGATGTTCCTCGACCCCCGCGGCATCGCGCGCACGTGCCGCTGGCGAGACGGTGCGGCGTTTCCCCACTGGGCCGCCGTCGCAGAGGCGGTGGCACCGCTCGGTTTGCCGCTTTCGGAGGCCCGTGCGTGGCTACGGTCCCTTGCGTCGCGGGTCCGGGCGCTGCCCGAGGTGATGCGTGAGGAGCGGGTACCGACGGGTATCGCGGCCCTGTGCGAGGACGGCATCGCCCGCGTTGCCAAGGACCTGGAGGGGGTGCCCGCGTGAAAAGAACCAAAGCAGCGAGCACGAGCGCCGCCTCTCTGGAGCGGAGGGCCCGCGTGGTGCCCGCGGCGGTCCGAGAGGCCAAGCGTGCGGAGCTCTACGAGCGCGCCGCGCGGGGAGAGCTCGGCCTCATCGAGGCGGTGCGCATGATGCGCAAGATTGCGAACAAGACACAGGCTGCCTACGCAGCGCTGGTGGGGGTGAGCCCGCGCGTCCTCATGGACTTCGAGCGTGGCGCTGGCAATCCCACCCTGGAGACGCTCGAGAAGCTACTCCGCCCCTTCGGTCTCGAGGTCGGCGTCCGGCGGGTCGCCACGGCCACCGGGCTCGCGGTGCGCCGCTTTCAACTTCGTACCGAGGCTGGCGCGAGCGCCGGAAGCACCGAGCTCCGCCGAAACGCCCTATCCTTGGCCCGGACATGCGCGAACAAGCTCGGTACCGTCGTGGAAGTGATCGATGCCGCGCGGGCCGGCGTCATCGTGGCCCGCGTCGAGCCGCGCCCGCCGAAAGGCAGAGCCGCGGGCTGAACGGCCAAATTTGCCACAACATCGACGGTAGCAGCCTCGCGAACCCACCGCGAGAGCGTCGGCTGCGGGACGCCAACCTCCTCTGACAGCGCCAGCGCGCTCGTCGCGCGGTGAGAACACGACGAATGCCATGACGACGGAGACCTGTCGGGCCTACGGACACCCCGACTACTATCGGCAGATCCTCTCGGCGGCGCAAGTGTCCGGCGCGCTCGGGACAACCTATCTCGGCTTCCCTGCGGACGGCCGGGCACAGTACGCGTCATACTTCGGGACCACGATAGGGCTTACGTCCGTCGCCGCTGTTCGTCAGGGAACGGACTTGAATCGACTGCGGTGGCGCGAGACTCCTTCGAGTGGAGGCTACCAGTATGTAGAGATGCCCCCGAGCCTTTGGGGCACAAGGCGACTCTACGACACCCACTGGAGCGCTGGGACGGGAGTCCTTACGACGGAGGCGGCCGGCGATGCGCGGGCAGAATGGCAGCTCGTGGTGATGGTTCGCTGAAAGAGTCCTGTTGGGGGGCGCCGTGGCGCATCAGCGACACCGGGGTGCGAATCGAGCGCGGCTGTCTTCCAGAAGCTCGCCCATCTCAAGCGGAAGCGGCCGCCCTCCGAAACGCTCGAGCGCCTGGAGCGTCAGCTCCGGCTTCCGACGTTCAAGCTCGCGCCCAAGAAGAAGCGCGGAGCCAAGTCGAAAGACCGAAGCAACCATCCCGGGCGCCGTGAATTTCCGGCGTTCCTCGAGCGCGTGGCGCAGAAGAATCGCGTGCCCGAGACGCAACGCGCCTGCCCCACGTGCGGCGTTGCGATGGTGACGACCGGTGTCGTGTGCTGCGAGACGCTCGATATCGTCCCGGCTCGCTTCATCGTCCTTCGGCGCGAGGACGAGGTGGTCGGGTGCGTCCACGATGGCGCAACGGAGTCGGTGGCCAAGCTCCTCGCCGCCCTCTTG
>JABFRG010001215.1 GCA_013141295.1 Polyangiaceae bacterium | reverse complement strand
GACCATGCTCCTGGAAGGTGGCCCGACCACCATCGCCCCGCTCTCCGAGACCATCACCGACGGCGGACGCATCCGGTCCATCGTGCGCGGGCTCGTGGTTCACGGAGCCCAGGCGCGCGTTCGAGCCGAGGGCCACGACTGGCTCCTGCGGGCGTCGGGCCTCACCGGCACCGAGGCGGATTGGACCGTCCTCGCGCGCGGCGGTGAGCCCACTTCGCCTTTCCTGGTCGAGACGTCGGGCTACAGCGCCAGCTACGAGCTTCCGGTGCTGGTGGTCAGCGAAACGTCGACGATTCTCCGGACGACGTTTCCGAGCCGGGTGAGCCGTGTGCGCCGGCGGCGCATGCCGCGCATCAACGCGCATCACGAGCTGCGCGTGCGCTTTCTCCACCCCATCTGGAACACCATCGTCGAGCGCCCTATCCGCGATCTATCGGACGAAGGCATCGGTATCGAGACCGAAGCGATGGAAGACCTGCTCTGCCCGGATCTGCAGATTCCGGATCTTCGCATCTTCCGCAGCGACTCCGAGGTGGCGCGCCTCTCTGCGGTGGTTCGAATCGTCTCCATCAAGCGCGGTCACGCGGGGCTCGCCGTGCGCCCGCGGAACGACGATGCCGCGCGCGCATGGCGTGAGCTCGTTCGCGAGCTGCTCCACGAGCGGACGCGCTCCTCGGCGTATGCGCCCCTCGCACTCTGGGAGCTCTACGAGGCTTCGGGGTACTTCTCTCTGTCCGGAAAGAGCGTTGCCGATTTCGAGAAGCTCAAGGCGTCGTTCGTGAACGCGACCAAGCTGCTCTCGCTCACCCAGGAGGTCGGGTATCACGTCGTGTGGCCGTCGGCCGAGGGGCTCGACGCGGCGACCGGAATGCTCCTCTCGTATTCGAACGCCTACCTCGGCTACCACATGGCCAAGCGGCCGGGAAAGAGCCTCGGCGGGTACTTCGGCAAGGAGATATTGCGGGAGATTCATTGGCACGCGCTGGAGCGCGCTCTCGCGGCGGGGCGAGGCGACTGGCTCATCAGCTACATCCAGACGGGCACGCGCTTCAGCAACCTGCTCATGCCCGAGTTCCAGTCGCGGAATCGCGACCCGGAGCGAGAGTGCACGGTGCCTTTCCACGCCTACGAAGTCTCGTGCGTCGGCGAGCAGCCACTGCACCAGCTTCACGTGGGAGTCGCCAAGGGCGAAGACGTGGCGCGCCTCGCCGACAACATTCGCGCCACGAGGCCGCGCGCATACTGGATGAGCCAGGACCTCACGGCGGAGCAGATGGACCTCCGGTCCGTGCGACACCTCTGGGCGCAGGGTGCGCTCGAGCGCGAGCGGCGCGTGTTCGTCGCGCGCAACGCCGGCGTTGCCGAGGCTGCGCTGGTGGCCGAGGTGGGACAACCGGGCCTGCACGTGTACGGCCTCCTCGACCTGGTGCGCTTCTACCCGCTCTCGGCCAACGGCAACGATCATCTCGAAGCGCTGATGGACGCGGCGAAGCTTTGGTACGCGAGTCGCGGCAGACAGAAGTTCGTCTACTTCCACGAAGGAGCGGAGCCGCTGCCGGCCCATCCGGACGTGAAGGACATGGGCACCGGCAACCTGTGCGTCATCTCGATGGACCTGGTTCCCGATCTGCTGGACCACCTGTTCGAGCAAATGAGCTGGGACCCGAGCGAGTCGATGCCGCCGCCGCCCATGGCCGGGACGGACCCGACCGCGTAGGCACGCGTGGCACTCCAGCGTGCCACGCATGCCGCAATGGTCACTTCTTGAGACGGGCGAGCTCGGCCTGAAGGGCGGCGACGGCGGCGAGGGCGACTTCCTTCTCTGCGCGGGCGGCCTCCATTTCGGCCACAGCCGCTTCCTTGGCCGTGCGCTCCGCTTCCTTGGCTGCACGCTCCGCTTCCTCCGCGGTGAGCCAGAAGCGTGTGGCCTCGGCATCCGACGCGATGCGGAGCGCGATGCCGTCGTTCACTGCGACGAGATGCGCGTCGAGGTACTCGGAGTGCGCCGGTCCGTCGCCGGCGTACGTCCGCACCAGGCGGCCTTTGGCGTCCCGTTGCCATATCTGCATGCGGAACGGACCACCGTGGCTGGTCGGACCGCTGAGCAACGGGTCGAAAATCCACAGCTCACCGACGCCGCAAGCAGCGTATTTGTCGGGCGCCACGTGGTAGTCCTTGTGCGGGTTCGTCTCGGAAACCACTTCAATCGCTAGCTGCGGCGGCGCGTGACCGGGTCGCCAGGTGCGCACACTGCGGAGGTCGACCCCCTCGGGTGGTGCAGGGGAAAGGACACACAGGTCGGGATCGACGCCCACTTGCGGCAGCGCCTCGTCCCACCGAATCGCCAAGTTGCGGGCAACCTGAACGTCGTCACGGCCGCGCGCCCACCAGGCAAGGATGGCGCGGAGCAGCTCGACGGCCTGATCGTGAACGACGGACTCCGGCATCGTTTCCCCCGAAAGTTCCCATTCGGAACGCCCGATCGGCACGCGATAGGCAAGCTCAACGAGTCGAGGTTCCATGGGAAGCAGTGTAGCGCGCGGCTGGCGGCCGGACCGCCAAATTCAAGCGATGATGCGCTGGACGGCGCCGTGGGGATTCGGTAACCGAGCCCCCATGTCGAGCTGGTCCGCGGAGAAGCACCGAGCCTGGGTCGAAGCCCGCAAGCGCCACCGGCTCTCGCACGCCCACGTGCAGATGGCGCGAGAGCTGGGGATGAATCCGAAGTCCCTCCGCAAGCTGGACAACCACCAGCAGGAACCGTGGAAGTTGCCGCTCGCGGAATTCATCGCGGACCTCTACGAGAAGCGGTTCGGCGTCGCGGCGCCGAAGGTGGTGCGAACGCTCGAAGAGCTGGTGCGCATCGAGGCCGCCAAGAAGGCGCATCGCAAGGCATCGAAGGTCGCAGAGGCGCCGAGCCCCGAACGCAAGGAGGCAGACGGATGCTCCTGAGAGCCTTCGATGATCTCTTTCCTTCGCGCGTGAACGAGCTACTCGCGTTCGACATTGCCGAAAACGATCTCCTTCCCGAAGGGCCGTACCTGGTCAGTGAGTCGTACTGCATCGACCCGACCTGCGACTGCCGGCGTGTGCTGCTCGCGGTCCGGGCGGGCGACGCGCCCCCGCGCCAGGTGGCCACCATCACCTACACCTTCGAACCGCCGGACGACGAGCCGCGGGTGCTGCTCGAGCCAGGGAAGCCGCAGAGCGAAATGGCAAGCCCGCTGCTCGAGCTCATCGAGGACGTGCTCGCGAAGGATCGCGACTATCGCAACCGCCTGGAGGAACACTACGTTGCGTGCAAGGGACCGACCTACGCGCCAGACCGCGGAGCCGCGGACACGGTTCGACGGACCGGCCCCAAAGTCGGGCCCAATGAGCCTTGTACGTGCGGAAGCGGCAAGAAGTTCAAGAAGTGCTGTCGCCCCTGAGGGCCTGGGCGCGCTTCATCTCCGGAGCGGAGCGGCGAGCTTCCGCAAGACGTCGAGGCGCGTCACCTCCACGAAGGGCACCATGCGTTCGCCTACCGGCACGCGCAGCTGCCGATTCAACCCCACGCCGTTGCGGTCGACCGTGCATAGCGCGTAGCCCGGTCCCCCCACGGAATGAAGTGCGAGCGCCTTCTTCAAGTACCCGCCCATGGTAGAGGCCGCGGGAAAGATGGCGCTACCGAAGAAATGCAGGCAATCGCTGAGCAGATCCATCGGCGCAGTGGCCAGGCCCCACTCGCCGTGGCCCCAGTCGAAGTTGTTGCTCGCGCAGGGACGCAGGGTCGCGGTCAAGAGCAGACACAGAGCGTACGCGTCCGTGCCCTTCGGCGCCGTCACGGGCGCAGCGCCCGTTTGGAACGTCACGGAGGACGGCGCGAGGAGCTCGATGAGCGGAAGCGAGACGCCAGGGTCCTCGATCTCGATGCGGTACGACGCCAGCACGTGGTCGAGCGGCGTGGCGCCGTAGAAGTCGCGAATGTCGCGGGGCACGCCCGCGTCGACGAGCGCCTTGACGAGCTCGACGTTGCGGATCAACGCGGCGGTATGCAAGGCCGAGATGCCGCGACGGTTGACCGGCTCCTCGAGCGTCGCGCGAACGACGCGCTCGATGGTCTCCGCATCGTGCTGCTCCACGAGATATCCCAGAGGGTCGAGCTTGATCTCCCTGTCGCTTCCCTCTGTCACGTCGGGGCGTGCAAACCCCTCGCGCACGATGCGCTCTACGACGATCTTCTCGAAGTACGCGCTGGCATGGTCGAACAGGCGGGCGGCGGCGGCAACGCGCTCGGCCCGCGGAACCCCGGCGCCGGCCTCGGAAGGAAGCGCCAGTGCAACGTCCCGATCGTACGCGGCGTGATCATAGGCAGGTCCAGCGCCCTCGAGGCCGACATACGCGGAGGCCGGCACGTCGGGGCCGGGTCCGAGGCCAGAGGGCACGATGCGCTTCGCCTTTGCGTGCCCGGAAGCCGGTAGGACGATGGGGGTGACGCCCACCGGAAGCAAGTGGCCCTGGGTCGCGCGGATGCCCAGCACCTCCACTGCCGGCACGAAGGCGTCGTCGGAGACGCGAAGCGAAAGCGCAGCATTGACCTCGTAGTGCCCCTGCCTGCGCCGCTCCCATAGCCTGCGGCTGGTCGCGTAGGTGGAGCTGACCTCGCTGCGCGCGAAGACGCCGTTCGTGTACGCCCGCTTGCGCCGGCGCTCCGGCAAGACGGTCTCCGGAAGTACCTCGATCAACGGCTCCAGT
>JABFRG010000092.1 GCA_013141295.1 Polyangiaceae bacterium | reverse complement strand
CGCCATGTGGACGGGCATCTGGAACGGCAGCGTCATCCCGTTGCGGTCGAACGACGGCGCAGCCGGTCGCTCTTCCTTCACCACCACCGAGGGCTCGAGCACCACGCGCTTCGGCTTGGGCGGCGCGGCGACGACAGCTACCGGCGCGACAGGGCGCACCGAGGGGGCGGGACGGGGCGCCGTCTTCTTCGTGGGAAGCACACCCGAGCGCGGACGCGGCGCGAGCATGGCCGCGAGCTCCGGGTTGGCTTCGCGCTGCTCGGCGGAATCCACCCAGGTTGCGTCCTCCTCGCCAACTGCTCGATCGTCACGCAGGCCCATACATCTCCTGTAGGCAGCCGTCGTGCCAACCCCTCGCTGCGTGATTCCCGCGTCGGGCCGCGCGTCCTGAGGACCCGCTCCGCAGGCGCTGGGGTCCGATGATCCAGCCCCCAAAATGCCCCAGCGAGCCTCCCAGCGGATGTTTCCACCCGGCGTAGATCCACCACCTCTGCCTTTGCCTCGTCCCAAGCCGCCCTTTCAACGGGCCGGAATCATGATAGAAATCGGCGCCGACGCGGGCCCCACACAAACCCTTGCCTTTCTCCCCGGTCGGGCTAAAAAGCGCGTCCCCCCAAAGTTCCGGATGGTTCTCCGGTTGGGTGGTCCCGCTCCTCGCACGGTTTCGACCGGGAGGGGCACGCCGGGATGAAGCGAAAGCGTAAACCGGTTTTTCGAGAAGCTTGCACCCTGCACGTTTCTCCTCTCGAAAAAGGAATCGAAGAATGGCTCGTTATACTGGTCCCGTTTGCAAACTCTGCCGCCGCGAAGGCATGAAGCTCTTCCTCAAGGGCGACCGCTGCCAGAGTGAGAAGTGCTCGTTCACCCGCCGCGCGTATCCGCCGGGTCAGCACGGCCAAGCCCGCATCAAGCTCTCCGAGTACGCCGTCCGCCTCCGCGAGAAGCAGAAGCTCCGCCGCGTGTACGGCCTCGTCGAGAAGCAGTTCCAGAAGTACTACTTCGACGCGACCCGCCGTAAGGGCCGGACCGGCGAAGAGATGCTGGGCCTCCTCGAGTCCCGCCTCGACAACGTCGTGCACCGCCTCGGCTTCGCGGTCACCCGCTCGGGCGCCCGCCAGCTGGTGAAGCACAACCACGTGCTCGTCAACGGCAAGCGCGTCAACATCCCGTCGGTGCTCCTCAAGACCAACGACAAGATCGAGATTCGCGAAGAGAGCCGCAAGATCGCCGCCGTCGTCGCCTCGCTCGCCCAGGTCGAGCGTCGCCCGATGATGAGCTGGCTCGAGCTCGACAAGGCGAACTTCGCCGGCACCGTCAAGGGCCCGATCGTTCGCGAAGAGATGAACGAGCCGGAGATTCGCGAGCAGCTCATCGTCGAGTACTACTCGCGCTGATTCGCCTCGGACCGCGCCGCGCCGGCCTCGCTTTCGCGAAGTCGGCGCCGCGGTTTCTCCCCCCCAAGATTACGTTCGGACACTGCAGCAATACGGGCAGGTGACGGAAGCGACCGGCGAGCAGGTTCAAAGGCGCATCGGGATCACCGCGTAAACCAAGAGACACGAAGGAGCACAACGCATGAACATGTTGGCACGCAACTGGCGCGATCTGATTCGGCCCCGCGGAATCCAGGTGGAGCACGAGACCCTCACGGAGTTCTACGGCAAGTTCACCTGCGAGCCCCTCGAGCGCGGATACGGCATCACGCTCGGCAACTCGCTCCGTCGCGTTCTCCTCTCGTCGCTCCAGGGCTCGGCCACCACGGCCGTGCGCATCGACGGCGCGCTGCACGAGTTCACCAGCGTCGGTGACGTGGTGGAAGATGTCACCGACATCATCCTCAACCTGAAGGAAGTGGTCTTCAAGGCCGCTACCCCGAAGACCTACACCGTTCGCATCGACAAAGAAGGCCCCGGCCCGGTCACCGGTAAAGACGTCGCCGTCCCCGAAGGCCTCCAGGTGCTGAACCCCGATCACCTCATCGCCACCCTCGACAAGAAGGGCCCTCTGGCGATGGAGCTCACGGTCAACGTGGGCCGCGGCTACGTGCCCGCCGAGAAGAACAAGACCGCCAACATGCCGATCGGGACCATCCCCATCGACGCGCTCTTCTCGCCCGTGCGCAAGGTCAACTACACCGTCACCAACGCCCGCGTGGGCCAGGTCACGGATTACGACAAGCTCACCCTCGAAGTGTGGACCAACGGGAGCGTCAAGCCCGAGGACGCAGTGGCCTTCGCCGCCAAGATCCTCAAGGAGCAGCTCACGATCTTCATCAACTTCGAAGAGACCGAAGAGACCAGCTACCAAGTGGGCGGCACCGAAGAGGAGCCCCTCAACGAGAACCTGTTCCGCTCGGTCGACGAGCTCGAGCTCAGCGTCCGCTCCGCGAACTGCCTCCAGAACGCCAACATCACGCTCATTGGCGAGCTGGTTCAGCGCACCGAACAAGACATGCTGAAGACCAAGAACTTCGGCCGCAAGAGCCTCAAAGAGATCAAAGAGATCCTTGCGAACATGGGCCTGTCGCTCGGCATGAAGATCGACAACTGGCCGCAGATGATCGAGCGCTGGAAGACCCAGCAGGCTCAGAATTAAGTAGAAGGACAATACGATGAGACACGGCAATTCGGGTCGAAAGTTCGATCGCAACTCCAGCCACCGCCGCGCGATGTTCCGCAACCTTGCGGCCAACCTCGTGCTCCACGAGCGCATCGAGACCACCGATGCGAAGGCCAAAGAGCTCCGTCGCGTCGTAGAGCGCCTCATCACCAAGGCCAAGCGCCTCGGTGCGGTCGCCTACACCACGCAAGACAAGCTCTCCGAGGCCGACAAGGCGAAGCGCCTCGCAGCGCACCGCTTCATCGGCGCCTACCTCCCGCGCTGGGGCACCCGCGTGGAAAAGGGCGGCGAGCCGAAGAAGGTCGACCTGGTCGAGAAGGTCGTCGCCGATCTCTCCAAGCGCTTCGCCGAGCGTTCGGGCGGCTACACCCGCATCATCAAGGTCGGTCAGCGCCGTGGTGACAACGCCCCCCTCTCGATCATCGAGTGGGTTGGCGAAGCCAAGGCCGAGAAGACCGAAGTCGTCGCCGAGAAGTAATCTCGACGCACGAAAGGCAGAGGCCCGCCGCTCGAAAGAGCAGCGGGCCTTTTTTCATTTGCGCGCGGTCAGAACGAGCCGGCGAAGCCCGCGCTGCCCAGCCCCAGCGTCGGCTGCACGCGGACGCCGCGCACCGAAGCCTCGGCATTGCCGCCGGTGAAGAGCAGCACCGTGCCCACCGCGGCGCCCACGATGCCCACGCCGAAGCCGATGGTGGAGACCCACCCGAACGTCTTCGCCGAGTCGAGGGCGCTCTCCTGCGACGTCGGGCACACCTTGTTGGGGCACGCGCCGTCGAGGTCCGAGCGCTTGCCGGCAGCGAGCACGCCGAAGATCACGCCGGTGACGATGCCCGCGCCGCCCACGCTGAACGCCACGATGGCCGGCACCTTGGAGCCGCCGCGCTCCTCGCGCGCAGGCAACCCGCCGTTGCGATCGTCGCCCGGCGGAGCCTCTTTCTTGGCGTTGGGATCCCGCTCCAGCGTGATGGCCACCGAGTCCACCGCGCCCGGGCCCAGGCTCACCTTGGCCGAGGCTTTCTTGAAGCCGTTGCCGGTGACCTCCACCGTGTGCGGCCCCGGGTCCACCGGCCTATCGACGTTGAGGTTCGCGTTGGGCACCGGCGTGCCGTCGATGGTCACCGCGAAGTCGGCGCCGGCCGGCGCGGCCACGGCGATCTTCAGCTTGGCGATCTTCGGCTTGGCCTCGGCCAGCGCTTGCCGTGCGCGCTCCTGCGCCGCCAGGTAGGCCGGCGGCGCGGTGGGCGGCAGGTTCTCGCGCACCACGCGGTTCAGGTTCTCGGTGCCCTCGACGATCTTCCCGGTCTGCACCTGGCACTCGCCCAAGCGCTCGAGGATGGAGGGTGCATGATACATCTTTTCCGAGCGCGCCAGCTTGTCGATGGCTTCGGCGCAGTTGCCGGCCTCGGCCAGCCTCACGCCGGCGACGCCAAGCTCACGGGCGGCTGCCATGTCGCTGGCTGCCGCGTCGTCGGCCCGGGCAGTGGGCGCCAGCGCGAACGACGCGAGCGCGAAGGCGAGAGTTCCGGCGAGGCTACGCAGACGGGGAGTGGTCATCGTCATTGATCAATATCCAATATCGGGATCGGTGGGCTTGGGCTTTGCCGGCGCCACCACGGGATTCGACGGAGGAATGCTGGGGGCAGCAGGCATGGACGCGGACGGGTGCACCGGCGCTGCTGCGGCGGCTGCTGGGCCGGTGGCGCCGGGCCAGCGATACGGGGGCGCTTTGCCGTTCGGGAGCACGGCCTTTCCGGTGGGACCTTGCGTGGGGGCCATGGCTTCCGGTCCGCCTTGCGCGTCGGCGGTGATGGCCGGCGCGCCGCCGAAGCCCTGCACTGCGGTCGTCGCCGGAAGCGCGACGGCACTCGGCGGACCACTCGTCGAGATGCCGCTGGCCGCGCTGCGTGACGATCGCGTCGCCAGGATGCCGGCGGTCACACCGCCAAGGAGCAGCACCACTGCCACGCCCGCCACGATGGCGATGGGAAGCGTGCGGCGCCGGGAGGGCTCCCACTCCGCGGGCGCGCCCGAGAGCACGGTGGGCGGCGCGGAGACGAGCGGCGGCATCGACACCCCCGCGTGCGGCGGCGCCGAGAGGGGAATCGCCGGCGGCGTCTCG
>JABFRG010001147.1 GCA_013141295.1 Polyangiaceae bacterium | reverse complement strand
GGAGATCCACGGCGACACCGGCACCGGCCTCTTGATGGACGCGCACACCAACCTGTTCGCCCTGGGCAAGCAGAAGAACTACGTGGTCATCGCCCCCACCGGACGCCCCTACGGCGGCGGACAACCGGGCAGCACCTGGACCCAGCAAGAGGATCCCAAGCTCCTGGCCATGACGCGGCTCTTCGCCAGCGTGTTCCGGGTCGACGACAAGAAGATTCACGCCACCGGCTTCTCGCGCGGCGGCTTCGTGGCCTGGCGCATGCTGTGCGACGGCTCCGATCTCTTCGCCTCCGTCGCCCCGGGGGCCGCAGGCAGCGGCAACGGCGAGGTCACGTGCTTTCAAAACGGCCGCGCCCCCGCCCGCAAGGCCGACATCCTCTTTCTCATGGGCCGCACCGACTCGCCCGTCCCCTACCCCACCATGGCCGCCATCCGCGACGCCGCCATCGCAAACTACCAGGGGCAGAACAAGCAAGTCGTCGCGTCGGATGCACAATACACGCACAACCGCTGGACCAACGCCACCGGGGTGGTCATCGAGACCTTCGATCACGCCTACGAGACGGTGGCCAACGGGCCCTGGGGCGACGCCAAGGGCCACTGCTTTCCCGGCAGCAAGATGGACCCCTTCGCGCCGCAGTACGCGGTGCCGTGCAAGGGGCCGAACGCCTTCACCTGGGGCGACGAGGTGATGAAGTTCTTCGAGGCGCACCCGAAGAAGTAGCGGTCAGCGACCCAGCAAGAGCTCGCGGTCGCGCTCGAAGCACTCCCGGAGAAAGTCGAGCACCGCCCGCACCCGGCGCGCCTGCTTGAGATCGCGGTGCACGGTGATCCAGATGGACTCCCGGGGCTCGTCGGGCATCGGCACGTGCTGCAGCGAAGGGTCGGCGTCGCCCAGGTAGCGCGGGAGCACCGCGATGCCCGCTCCGGCTCGCGCGGCCTCGAGCAGCGCCACCGTCAGGTTGCTCACGAACGCCGGCGTTGCGCCGCCGGTGAGCTTCTCGACCCAACCTGCCTCCGCGACAGCCACCGACCCGTGCTCCGGGGCGCTGGTGAGCATGCGATGGCCGCGCAGATCGGCGGGCTTCTTCGGAACCTTGCGCCCCAGGTACGCGGGCGAGGCATAGAGCCCGTGGGCCATCTCCGCGGCGCGCCGCACCACCAGGCTCTCGTGCGGCGAACGGAAGAAGCGCACCGCGATGTCCGCTTCGCGCCGCGCCAGGTCCAGGATCACGCCGCCGGTCACCAGCTCCACCGTGAGCCCCGGATGCTCACGGCCGAACGCAGCGAGCCGCGGCGCCAGATACGTGCCGCCGAAGGTCTCGCCGGAGGTCACGCGCACCAGCCCCTCCACCGAGTCGCTCCGCGCGCGGGCCCCGCGCTCCAAGGCCAAGACCGATGCCTCCACCCGCTCGATCTCCGGGAGGAGCGTCTCCGCCTCGGCGGTGAGCACGTAGCCGGTGGTGGTGCGGGTGAAGAGGCGCACGCCAAGATCCGCCTCCACCGCGTCGATGCGACGCCCCACGGTGGTGTGGTCCACCCGCAGCGCCTTGGCGGCACGCGCGAGCGATCCGGCCTTGGCCAGCGCGAGCACGAAGCGAAGATCGTCCCAGTTCATTCTTCAGCTCATCCTCTACCGTCCATCGCCCGCTGGGCTGTGGATTTTCGCACGACGGGCGGGCGGCGATCCTTGGCGCAGCCACTCGACCTCACCGCGAGGGTCACGAGCAGCAGAGACCGAGCCTTCATTTTTCCGTCTCCATGCGTCCGGAGGTGCGTAGCGATCGCGCACCGTCATCCGGTGCACGCGATTCTGCCGCGTCGATAGGGTGGCACCTCGAACGCGCCGCGCGATCCGGTGCGGGCGCTCTCCCGCAGCGGCGGTTCACGCGTGAACGGGGCTGCGATGCCCGCCGGGAAACACGCGGGTCTTGGCGGGAAACCGACGTCGTGGGGGCGCATGCGCAGAAGCCTCCACCGCGCCTACCTCGGCCGCCATCGAGTGCATGCAGAGCGCACCCATATTTCCACCTGCGGGATCTTCTCTGCATCGCTGCTGGACGAAACGCCCCGGTGCGACGACCTCGCCGTGCAGTGTGGGTGCGTGCGGGGGCTGTGGTGCGAGGCCGGACCTTTCCCGAGGCGGCGCGAAACGGGGCCGCGCTTCGCGTGGTCGTTGGCACCTTCCTCGCTAAGCGTGCCGCGAAACCGGAGGCCCTATGAAGTCGCTCGTTACCGTTGCCAAGCTCGCCGCGCTCGCGCTCCCCATCGTCGTCCTCGGATGCGCCAGTGCGCCGCAGGAGAGCGACGACACCACGGCCAGCGCCGATCAGATCGTGGGCGGTACCGCCGATCGCGGGCACACCTACGTGGTGGCGGTGGGCGACGCGAATGGCGCGTTCTGCACCGGCACCGTCATCTCCCGCCGGGTGGTCGTCACCGCCGGTCACTGCTTCGGCGGCATCACCCGTGTGTTCTTCGGTTCGAGCGCATTCCGCCCGACGCGCGCCATCAACGTGGTCTCCGAGATTCGGCACCCCGGCTACAACGACACCACCCTCGCCAACGATCTCACGGTGCTCCAGCTGGCCTCCGACGCGCTGGTGCAGCCCGCGCCTCTCTTGCGCGAGACGCTGAAGAACACCGCCGACTTCATCGGCCCCAGCTTCACCTTCGTGGGCTACGGCCTGAGCAACGGCCGAACCCAGAGCGGCTTCGGCACCAAGCGCGTGGTGCAGATCCCCATCGCCGCAGTGGGACCGGCGCGGGTCGGCGGCACCGCCGGCACCCTCGACGCCACGCAGTTCTACTACCGCACCCCTGGCAAGAACACCTGCAACGGCGACTCCGGCGGCCCGGCATTCGTGGTGCGCAAGGGCGTCGAGACCCACGCCGGCGTCACCTCCTTCGGCGACGCCACCTGCGTGGCAGACGGCGTGCAGCAGCGCACCGATCTCCCGGCCATCACCTCGTTCATCCAGCCGCTCATCGATCGCTTCGAAGGCGGCAACGCCTGCCGCAGCGACGGCACCTGCAACGAATCGTGCAACACCGGCGGGCAGGTCATGGACCCCGACTGCCACGTGAACCACTGCGCCGCCGACGGCATCTGTTCCCGCGCCTGCACCGCCGACCCCGACTGCCGATAGTCGACGAAGCGCGCGCGAGCATCCCGAACAAATACGAGGTCCTCCCGAACGAAGCGAGGGCGCGCCAGTCGCTCGAAGAAGCACGCGGTCATCCCGAGTCTTCACGCGCGTGCGCGCCAGTATCTCGAAGAAACAAAGAGTCATCCCGAGCGAAGCGAGGGACCCCCTCTGCCACTTCGTCGCAAACCGAAGGGCCCAGCCCGTCCCTACCCCTGGCCCTCCCGCAAGCGCGCAAGCGGGAGGGGTGACAACGACAGGGCTGTTCGGCGCGGGTACCACCGCCATGGCGGCGCTAGGTCTCGTTCACGCTACCGCGTCACGATGGCTTCGGGAGCGGCGACTGGCCCATGAGACGCGTGCCCATGTCTGCGGCGGAACGAACCACGTCGAAGCCATACCGCAGCATCTCCACTTCGTAGGCGGCCAGATCCGCACCGTTCGCGATGCAGTTCGCGAGATTCGCGCCGTCGCGCATGGCAAGGTTCGCACCGCGTCCCAGGGTCGGTGTCATCGCATGGATGGCGTCGCCGAGCAGCGTCGAACGGCGCGGCGGGGGAAGCGCCGTTGGAACACTCGTGTGCATTTCGACGAAGAAGAACGCGCGCGGGTCCGCGTGGGCGAGGATGACGCGCGTCGACTCGGGCCACGCTGAAAGGACATGGTCACCCAGACTCCGGAGCTCGGTCGGCTTCATCCGCCGCGTCTGCTCGTCGTCGCCAAACAACTCTCGCCTCCCGCCTACGATGCAAACGACATAGTCGTCCTGCGGGCGCAGGCCCAGACCCGAGGGACGTTCGGGAAAAACCACCGGACCGAGGCCGAGAAAGCACTTCCGCTCGTCGACGGCGACCGTGAAGATGTCTTCGCGCGCCTGCTTCGGCAGGCATTGCGTGGCGACTGAGAACGGAATTCGGCCATAGATCGCGCGTACGCCCGAGTCTTGCGTGGTCGCTCGAGGCGCTCGTTGTGTGCGCACGATCGAACGGATGCCATCAGCTCCGACGAGAATGTCTGCCTCTGCGCGTGACCCGTCGGCGAACGCGAGCGTCACACCGTCCGTATGTTCTTCGAAGGTCGCCAGCGTCTTGCCGAAGCGCACGTCGAGATCACCAAGCAAGACCTCGCGCAGCGTCGCTCGATTCACGTTGACGTGTTCGGGGAGCCCGTCGACGACCCGCGTACTCGTGCCTCCGTGCTCGTCATGGGACCGACGAACGCGCACAGCGAGTGAGGTGTCGACGATCGTCGTGAACGGCGCCGCCTTCATCGATGTCGCGTCGAAAAGACGAAAGCGCGCCGGCGTGAGCGTCGCGTGAATTGCATTGATGCCATCGGCATCGAGGTGGAGCCGGTAGCCCTGCGGCCGCTCCCACGCACTGGCGTCGCGCTCGTAGAGCACCGAGCTGATACCTCGCTTGCGGAGCCCCTGGGCGAGACACAATCCACCGAGCCCAGCGCCGACGATTGCGACGCGAGAAACCTTGTTCATTGGACGTTCCTTTCCTGAGATGGAAAGGACGCACCGGTTGGCCGTTTCCGACCCGTACGAGCGCGCAGCGCCACCCGGACTACCTACCGGGCTGTGACTTTCG
>JABFRG010000782.1 GCA_013141295.1 Polyangiaceae bacterium | reverse complement strand
CCGGCGAACCGCTCGAGGAGGGTCCGCGCGTAGTGGCGATCGAACCGCAGGCGAGCCTCCGCGAGCGAAAGCTCGAAGGCTTGCGGGGAGACGGCGGCGACCAGCTCTCGCTCGTGCGAGAGCGCCAGGTCTTGCAAGGTAATGCGGGCGCCGCGAGCCAGGTGGGAGGCGCGTTCCAGCACGTTTCGCATCTCGCGCACGTTCCCACGCCACGCCTGCGCCATCAGTACGCTGTACACCTCGTCGTCGAGAGGCCGGCCGCCGGGGAGCGCCTGCAGGATGGTGTCGGCGAGCAACGGGATGTCTTCGGAGCGCTCGCGAAGGGGAGGAATGCGCACCGGTACCACCGCCACCCGAAAGAACAGGTCTTCGCGGAAGCGCCCCTGCGACACCTCCTGCTCGAGATCGCGGCAGGTGGCAGCGATGATGCGGACGTCGATATCTTGAACGCGACTTCCGCCGACTCGTTGGATGGTGCGAGCCTCGAGGACGCGCAAGAGCTTGGGTTGCAGGTCGAGAGGGAGCTCACCCAGCTCGTCGAGAAAAATGGTTCCGCCGTGCGCGCGCTCGAAGGCCCCCACCCGGGTGTTCTCGGCGCCGGTGAACGCGCCACGCTCGTGACCGAAGAGCTCGCTCTCCAGCAAGGCGCGACTGATGCCGCCCAGGTCCACGGTGACGAAGGGCTTTGCGGCGCGCCGGCTCTCCGCGAGGATGGACCGTGCCAGCACTTCTTTGCCGGTGCCGGTCTCTCCCAGCAGGAGCACCGTCGCGTCGGTGGGCGCAATGTGCTCGAGGACCCCGAACACGGTACGCATGGCCAGACTACCGCCGACCGCGAGCCCGAACCGCGAAGACTCGCTGGGCATCACGTCGATGCGCGGTGTCGAGGGTTGCAGGTGGATGTCGACGTCGCCCACGCGAAAAATGGCTCCCGGGCGCAGCGCCACCTCGTGGATGCGCACGCCGTCGACGTACGTCCCGTTGGTGGAGTCGAGGTCGCGAACGAGGATTCCCTCGCGGGTGCGTCGAAGCTCGCAGTGTGTGCGTGAAACCGAGGCGTCGGTGAGCACGAGGTCGGCTTCGTCGGACTTCCCGATGGCGAGGGTGCGGCCCACGAGCCGCGCCTGCCCGCGGTGAGCGCCGGACAGCACGACGGCACGAACGCCTACGCTGGATGCCAGGAGCGAGCCCGGCGGACGCTTCTGCGGCTTCGTCTGGTCGACCTTGGAGTCCGCCATCGGACTCGAAAGCGTAGCACAAGCGGAGCATCACGGCGGCGCCGCCCGGGGCCCGGATGTTGATGGGAAATGCGGATGGAGCTAGCGTGATGCGGTGGCTGCGCCTCTCGTCGAACCGCCGCTTCTGGTGGCGGGTGGCAAATATGCCCTCTTCGAGCGCGTTTCGTCGGGTGGCATGGGCTCGGTCCACATCGGACGCATGCGGGGGAACGGAGGCTTCGGCCGCATCGTGGCCATCAAGCGGCTGCACGCCCACCTCGCGCAGGAAACGGCGTTTCGCGTGGCGTTCGTGGACGAGGCGAGGACGGCGTCGCGCATTCACCACGCGAACGTCGTGCAGATGCTCGACGTCATCGAGGGCGACGAAGTCTTCCTGGTCATGGAGTTCGTTCATGGCGACGTCCTTTCGCGTCTGACGTCGACGTTGGCCTCACGCAAGGAGCGCATGCCGGTGCGCATCGCCCTCGGCATCATGTCGCAGGCGCTCCAAGGTTTGCACGCCGCGCACTCCGCCCGCGACGAGTCGGGGCATCCGCTGGGGGTCATTCACCGCGACGTCTCCCCACAAAACATTCTGGTGGGCATCGACGGCATCGTGCGTCTCATCGACTTCGGCGTTGCCAAGGCCAACGGCCGCCTGGTGACGACCGAGGATGGGTCGGTGAAGGGCAAAATTGCGTACATGGCGCCCGAGTATCTGAAGGGCGAGGACATCGGGCCCAGCGTGGACATCTTCTCGGCGGCGCTGGTGCTGTGGGAGCTCTTGGCGGGCCGACGGGTGTACGAAGGTCAGGAAGAGCGTCAGATCGTGTTCATGGCGGTGCATGGGGCGGTTCGAAAGCTGAGCAAAGTGGCTCCGGATATATCGAGCGACATCGAGGAGCTGGTGATGCGAGGCCTCGAGCCGCAACCGCAGGCGCGCTACCGGAGCGCGATGGAATTCGCGTCTGCCCTGGAGTCCACCGGGCTCTGCGCCAGCGGAATCGAGATCGGGCGCTGGCTGCAGGAGGTCTCCGAGAGCGTCGTCACGCAGCGCGCCATGATAGCGCGTGTCGAGACCATCCCGAGCGAGTCGCTGGAAGACCGCGCCGGAGAGCGGGCCCGTCGGGCGCGCGAGCCGCACGACGAGGACCAAGCCACGGTGTCCCACGAGCTCGAGGCCACGCCCTTGTTGATCGGAGCCGGCGCACCCTTGCGGCGCCGATGGCCAGCTTGGGTGGGCGTAGCCGCGGCGGCCGTCCTCTGCGTAGCCGGGGTTTCGGCAGCGCTGCCTTGGGGCTCGAACGCCCCTGCGGCGATGCGGAGTGAGCGCGCAACCGCAGTGCTCCAAGAGAGCGTGCTTCCAGCGCGCGGAGTGAATGGCACCGCGACGCCCTCCGTGAGTATGCCCAGTTCGTTGCGGGGCGCGCCGCGTGTCGCTCCGCGCGGAACATCGAGCATCAAGCCCGGCAAGGGGGACGGGCTCTTCCCGCGGAACTGAGGCCGCGCGGCACGAAGGTTGCTGCGGGACGCGGGATGCCCAGTCGCTCCGTCGCTCTTTCCCCCATCTTCGCTCTCCTGATCGTCGCGTGCTCCCCCGGAGCCGACGATCCGGGGTCGCTCTCCGGCGCATCGTCGTCGAGCGGGGGTGCGCCCGGCGCCGTACCGAGCGAGACAGCCGGGGGCGATGGCGGAGCCGGCCGCGACGGGAGCGTGGCAGACGAGGGCGGTGGGGGCCCAGGCGACGCACGGAGCGATGCCCCGCTGGTCGAGCCAACCGGCTACTTCGTGGCCGCAGGCTACGGTGGTCGCAGGGTTCGTTCGCTCGACAACGGGGGCACATGGCAGAACGACCAGAGCGACGTTGCCAACGGCGGCGACGATCAATATCTCATCCGTGACGTCGGGTGGGGTGGGGGGCAGTGGCTGACCGCCGGTGGCTTCAACGGAAACATCAAGACGTCCCCCAATGGCGCTTCGTGGACCACCCAAGCCAACAGCGTGGGTCAATGGTTCGGGGGTGTTGCCTACGGAAATGGGATGTGGGTCGCGGTCGGCGGGGCCGGCCGACGCGCACGTAGCATCAATGGTGGCGTCACCTGGGTCGATAGCTACGACAACGGCGCATCCAACGGATATCGAGGGCTCGCGTACGGCCCCTACATGGGCCATCGCTGGGTGGGGGTGGGCGACGGCGGCCGCACGACCCATACGTCGGACGGGGTTGCTTGGAGCATCGGAACCGGCGTGCCGGGGAACTACGACCTCCATAGCGTCGCCTACGGTAATGGCGTCTTCGTGGCCATCGTGGGCAACGGGTCGAGCAACTACGCACGATCCCGCGACGGCGGTGCGACCTGGACGGTCGCTCAGCTGCCCGCCGGTGCTCGCGACATCACCTTCGGCAAAGGAAAGTTCGTGGTCATCGGCAACGACCATTCGATCGACTCGGCAGATGGTACCACCTGGGCGCAGCACGCCGCCGCGGGCATGGATGGCTGCGTTGCCTACGGCAACTCTACCTTCGTCGCAGTTGCCGGCGCACGCACGCTGACCTCTTCCGATGGCATCGCCTGGAGTGCCAAGACCAACCTCACCATGGGGAACTACCTAGAGCGGGTGCGCTTCGGAGGCACTCCGTAGTTCGATATCGTTCCGCCCCCCCTGGTCGCGGCTCGGCCGCCGCGTCGCCGTCCTCAGAAGATGCCGAATTGGCCCACGAGCCACTTGAACGTCGCCCCCCGATACGGAGGGTTCGCGGCCCCCCATGACCTCGACTCGGACCACGTAGGACTGCGCGTTTGCGAGACCCGCGTCTCGACGAACGCGAGGCCGGTCTTCGCGATGGCTTGCTTCGACTGGCGCATCAAGGGGCAGCCGTCCGAGACCTTTTCCACCAACCCCAGGAGCAGGCTGCTGTTGTCGCGCACGTACGTGATGCACACCTCTTTGTTTTCGAAGTGCGCCTCGGCTTGACCGGCTATCCGGCACTCGAACGATCGGTCGAACTGCGCCGTGTTGCATCGAGATTGCGAGAGGTCCTGGTCGTCCGACGCACCGCCGCCGGTGTCGCCTCCGCCGGAACAACCACCGATCGACTGGGCCAAGAGGGTGACGAACAAGAGGGGAACGAGTCTGGACATGGTCGCATCCGCACTTACAATCGCCGTGCCACGCGCCCGCTTCGCAATGGAACCAAGAGCGAAGGGCACCCGATTGGGGGTACCAGCCACCAGCGGCACCGCGGATGGGGGCGAAGCACCTCGTGTGGAGGGAAGGCGCGACGCGCCCGGGCCCGGTTGTGGCGCGCACGGGGCATCCCTGCCCGTTGGGCGGCGGCGTCGGGTGGCCTAGAGTCGTCCCGGATGCGAATCCTCGCGCTGGTTGTGATCTCCGCGCTCGTCTTCGGCTGCTCCACGGCGTCGCCCGACGCCTCGAGCCCGCTCTTGGACGCCTCCGCGCGCGCCGCCCCCGAAGCCGGCGCGGTCGCGCGTCGGTCTCGGCGTCGGTGCCTCCGTCCTCCGG
>JABFRG010000414.1 GCA_013141295.1 Polyangiaceae bacterium | reverse complement strand
GTCGTACACGCTGCGGCCTCCGCATGCCGCCACCAGCGAGAGACCGAAGAAGATCAGGAGGGAGTCGACGTTCATGCGAGGAGCCTGAGCAAGCGCCGGGCCGACGGCGCGAATGCCGCGGCAACGCGTATTTTGCAGGCCCGAGACCGTGAGTGTGCCCTTCCGGAGACACGCGCAGCCCTCGCCTTCGCGTCGCCCGCCTCGCTGTGCTACTTCCCCCCGACGATGATGTCCCCGGGCGGAAAACCCACCCCCGCGCGCTTTCGCTGCGCTCTCCCGGTCACGCTGCGCAAGCGCTCCGGGGCCCTCGAGCTCCTCACCTCCGACGTCAGCTTTCGCGACGCCTTCGTGCGCACCGATGCGCCCCCGCCCATCAGCTCGCTGGTGCGGTTGGACTTCGTGCTGCCCCCCGACGGGGCGACCATCTCCATCTCGGCGGCGGTCGACGCCATCGTGCCCGCGTCGCCCGACGCCGCGCACTATCCCGGGTTCCTGGCGCGCCTCATCGGCCTCGACGGGCCCCCCAAGGCTCGTTGGGACGCGCTGGTGCAGTCGCTCCGCGAGCACCATCCGGACGCGACCCGCACCACCGTGGTGTTCGCTCGCCGGAGCTACGTCGACCGCTTCCAGCAGCGTGGCATTCCGAGCCTCGCGCTGCGGTACCGACCTGCCTCGGTGGAGGAGCTGGCGGCGGCCGTGGAGACGGCGGTGGTCGGCGGGCTACTCTCGGTGCCCACCGCCATGGCCATCGTCCTGGGGGCGCCGGTGGAGCTCCAGCTGGAGCATCCGATCACCGAGGAGTGCGTGAGCCTTCCCGGCGTGGTCAAACGCCGCGACACGCAAGCGGGCACCGTGGGCGTCGCGCTCGAACCCCAGGGCGCCGACGCCGCCCGCGATCTGCGGGAATTCGCCGACTCGGTGGTGGTGGTCGATGAGTACGACATCGATCTGCAATCGAGCCCGACCCTCAGCTGACGGAGCGTCGTGGAATTCCGGGTGGTTGTCCGGCATTCTACTGCCCATGAACTACCCGCGTGCGCTCTCCCTTGCTTTGGCCTTCTCGTTCGCCGGCGCCGTGGCGTGCAAGAAGGACGTCACCGACGCCCCCTCGTCCGCGGATGCGGCCCCGAGCGCCTCCACCACTTCCTCCGCGGCGCCCAGCGCCAAGGCCACCGCCAGCGCGGCGCAGAAGGCCGGCAAGGCACCCGCCCCCCTCGACGCCAAGCAGCGCGCGCAGCTCGCCGCCTACCAGAAGGGCATCGGCGACGGTCGCAAGGCCACGAAGGCTGCAAAGTACAAGGAAGCCCACGACGCGTTCACGGCTGCCCTGGTGGCGAAGCCGGGCGACGCGCGGGCCCTCGGTGAGCGCGGCTACGCGGCCTTCCTGGCCAAGGACTACGAGCAAGCCAACGAAGACCTGTACCAGGCGGCGACCGGCGCCGACGATCCGGTCCTACGCGCGCAGATCTTCTACAACCTTGGCCTGGTGCGGGAAGCGGAGGGGCTCGAGGCGAGCTCGGCCTTCGCGCTCTCCAACCACCTGCACGCGAGCGCTGCGGCCCAGAAGAAGCTGGGCGGCAAGCCCGCCTGCATGGCCGACATCGATCGGAAGGCCGAGGCCAATGTAAAGTACACGGACTGGCTCGGCTTCTACAAAGTGGTCATGGAGGGCGAGACCCCGGCCGACGGCGCGAAGCCGCCGACCTCGAGCGATGCCGCCAAGAAAGAGCTGTGCGCCACGTCCAAGTGCGACGGCGCGGGCCCGTGGATCGTCTCGGTGGGCGAGTGGCCGCACAGCCAGGTGTTCCTGGTGGTCGACGCCAAGCCGGGCCTCTCGGTGGCCAAGGTGGCGGAGTCGTTCTCCGGTCGCTGCAGCGCCACGGCGACCGCGGAGATCCTCGAGTCGAAGGGCGGCATCCTGGTGGTGCGCGCCGAAGAGCAGATGTCCGAGGTGGTGTACATGTGCTTTCCCGAGAAGGGCGATGGCCACGTGTGCACCGACAAGGACGGCGACGACATGCAGCGCCAGAGCGCCTGCACCGAGGGCATCAAGAGCACCTCCTACGCCGTGTTCGACGTTGCCAAGGGCACGCGCACGCTGCGTGTGACCCACGACGACGGCATGGACGGCCTGGCCAAGCCCGGTGAGCGCACCCAGATCACGGTCGACGCCAAGGGTCTCACCCTCAAGGGCCCCGGCTGCAACGAAACGCTGCCTCTCGCGGTCCCTGCCAAGTAGCGAGCAGGGAAGGGCCTCGCGTCGCTCCCGAGAAGCGCGCCGGCTAGCGACTTCGTCTCCGGTCGCGGTCACCCCGAAGCTTCGCTCTGGGCACCTCGGGCGCGACGAAATGGCAGAGGGGGTCCCTCGCTTCGCTCGGGATGCCCCTTGGTTCTTTCGAGGTAGCGCTCGCCTTGGGCGCCTTCTTGGCATAGATGCGGCAATCATGGCCAGCAGCGGTCGTCCCTATCGCACCTTGCGTATTCACGGTTTCGAGGTCCTCGTCGGGCGGGGCAGCGAGGAGAACGACGTGCTCACGTTCGAGATCGCCGAGCCCCACGAGATCTGGATGCACGTGGGCGGCGACACGCCCGGGAGCCACGTGGTGGTGCGCAATCCCTCGCGCGCGGTGGTGCCGAAGGAAGTGCTGGAGGGCGCGGCGGCTGCGGCCGCCTGGTACTCCAAGGCCCGGGGCGCCGCCAAGGTGGAGGTGGAGTACTGCACCGTCTCCGCGGTCTCCAAGCCCCGTGGGGCGCCGGCTGGCCTGGTGGAGCTCGCGAGCTCCCGGAGCGTCAAAG
This sequence comes from Polyangiaceae bacterium, assembly GCA_013141295.1. GTDB lineage: Bacteria > Myxococcota_A > Polyangia > Polyangiales > Polyangiaceae > JABFRG01. Next base: position 1,962 of record JABFRG010000414.1, on the reverse strand, counting down.
TTCGCCCTGCGGCTCCCGGCGCCGAGTAGAACGATCCACGCGTCTCCGGATGCCGGATGTGCCCCGTTGCCATCCTCCCGCGGCCGCGCGGGGTGTCCCCTGGCACGAAGCGTGCTGTGCGAATCCAATGCTCTGCGCATCCAGGCGTACGTTGGGGGTCGTCCTGTTGGCTCTGGTCGGATGCGCGTCGTCGCCGCGTCCTTTGGAGCGTCCCGCTGAGCGCGTGGCAATACCCGTCGCCGGTGCGGTGGCGTCTCCCGTCGCGGAACCCGATGCGCCGGAACTGCGCGCCCCGATGGCCAGCTCCCGACGCGAGGTCCGTGGCCCCGACGTGCGACTTTCCGTAGGCGAAACGGTTGTCTTGCGTGCACCCCACACGCGTTCCTTCTCGTCGCAGCCGGCGAACGGACCCTGCACCGTGCGACCAGGCCCCGACGACGACTCGTTTCTCGTCTACGGTCGCCACGCTGGGGAGGAGTCGCTGCTGTTCGTCTTCGCCGACGACACGAGCGCCGTGTACCGCTTTGCGGTCGCGCCCTGAGCCCCGCCTCACATGTGGGAAGACGTCGGAGCGCGCGTCGTCGGCGCGCCGGGTCACTTGACGACATGCCGTCCTGCGCGCCCAATGGACCCATGCGTCGAACCTCGCTCCTCCTCGCGCTCCTTCTCTCAGTGGCCGCATGCGGCAAGGACGCGGCGTCCGCGTCCTCGAGCGGTGGCGCATCGTCCGGCGGCAGCAGCGGCGGGGCATCGTCCGGTGGGAGCAGCGGCGGTAGCTCCGGCGGGAGCAGTGGTCTCCCCTCGACGCCCGACAACGGCCTCTTGCCCGCCGGCTCGGTGTGGCGCACCGGCAGCGAGTGGTATCGCGACATCTCCGCGGCGCCGGTGGCCGAGCACTCGGCGCAGATGATCGCCGCGCTGCCCCGCTGGGGGACGACCGGGGTATTCCAGGTGGACTTCTCGTTCGTGGTGCTCGACGGGACCGGCGCACAGAGCGTTACGCTGCCGCCCGGCGAAGAAGTCGACGCAGTGCCCATGCCCATCCCCGACAAGGGCTACGTCGAGGGCGAGTACGCGTACGACGCGTGCCCGGTGGGCGACGAGGACTGCCACGTCCTGGTGCTCGTGCCCGGCGCCAATCGGCTCTACGAGGGCTACCAGATGCGCCGCAACGGAACCTCCTGGGAGGGCTCGCTGGCGATGTGGCAGCTCGACAAGCTCTATCCGCGCTCCAATCGCGGTCAGGGCTGCACCAGCGCCGACGCGGCCGGCCTCCCCATCACGCCCGGGCTCATCGGATATCGCGAGACCAAGGCCGGGACCATCGCGCACGCGCTCCGTCTCGTCATGCGCAACGATTTCATTCGCGGCAAGGTGGGCGACAAGACCTTCCCCAACGTGGCCTATCCCGGCAGTCACGGCAGTACCGCGGGTGCTGCTGCCACCGGAATTCCCTACGGTGGGCGCCTCCGCCTCAAGGCTTCCGTGCGCGAAGACGATCCGCGCTTCAAGAGCACCGGCGCCAAAGCCATCATCCGCGCGCTCCACACCTACGGCATGATCCTCGCCGACGGCGGCAACATCCCGCTCATGGCCGAGTCGGACCGCATCTACAAGGACGCCGACCCCAAGCAGACCTGGGAAGGCACGCTGGGGCCGCGTGATCTCGAGGGCATCTTGCCCACCGACTTCGAGGTCATCGGCATTCCCAAGGACCGACCGGGCGGCGCCGCGGGCTACTACTCCACGCGCGCCGAGTACGAGGCCGACCTGAAGAAGCCCCTCGGCTGCGTCAACGTGGTTCAGCCCTAGCCCGGGCTGAGCCCGGGCTAGCGCGGGCTCATTGGTAGGATCTTTATTCTATAGCGATTCCGATCCCTTGGAACTCGCTGCACATTTGTAGGTGCAAGATGCATTGAAGGTCGCCTAAGGCGGGGTTGCTGACCAACCACCTCAGGAGGA
>JABFRG010000916.1 GCA_013141295.1 Polyangiaceae bacterium | reverse complement strand
GGCTGGCGGCGCCCGCGAGCACGAGACCGAAACCTGCGTACTGTCCGGTCCCCCACAGCAGCGTGGGCGGCGGCGCATCTTCCACGGGCCGCGGAGTGAGCGGTGACGGCGGCGTGTGATCCGGCGGCGGCGCCTTGGCGGCGGCACCGAAGTCGAAGGTGAGGGTGATCTCGTCGCCGTCCTCGGGCACCACCAGCGTATCGTCGTGGGGCACCATGCCCTCGCTGGCGAGGTGCACCGGATAGCTTCCAGGCCGCAAATACAGGGGCAGCGACGCTTCCGTGGACAATACACGCATCACGGCATCGCCCCCGAAGCCCACCGAGAACGCCCGCAGCGGAACTTTGCCGGCAGCCTCACGCGCGGCCAGGTGGACCATCACCGTCTTGCCGGTGGCCGCGAGATCGGCGCCGCACCTCTTCGCGATGGGCGGCACGCGACCACAGGCGGCGACGCAGGCGCGAAGCAGCTCCACGCGGCGCGACGAGGCCAGGGGCGCCTTGTCCTCCACCGCCTGGTAGCCCTCGAAGGCATCCTCACAGATCTTGGAGACCTGCGCCTTCGCCGGAGACGACAGCGCAACCAGGGCAGCGAAGGGCAACGCAGCGAAAGCGAGATGGGTCTTCATGGGCGGCACTCCAGACGCACGACGAGCTTTCCGTCGGCAGCTCGAACCATCGGATCGTTCTTGCAGTCCACGCGCGGGCGGGCCGCGGCGGTCGCCATCTGCGGAGGCGCGGAGGTCGGTGCTTCCGGCAGCTCGAACGTCACCTCCGGCGCACGCATCGACCGCACCGGAGCAGCGCCGAGTGCGCGCGGTGGGTCGAGGGTTGCGCCGGGGCTGCGCAGCCGCGGCACCAACACCCCCGCCCCCACGGCCACCACCGCGAGGGCGGCCACCAGCGATGCGGTGAACGCCATGCCGGCCCCGCGCTTTCCGGCCCCGCGGAGCTCGGTCACGTCGTGACGCGAAGCCGGCGAGAGCGACACCGGAGCCTCCGACGTGACGGTGGGCATCTGTCGACGGTGCACGGCGTTGCGCGCCGCGACGATGGACGACGTGGGCACGTCCATGCGCAGCGTCCCCGCGAGCACGTCCTCGGTCGCAGCCGCGGGCGGCGCCAGGCGCAGCGTCGCGTGGCTCACGTCCTGCCCGTACTCGGAGAGCAGCTCGCTCGACGACAGCTCGATGGGCTCGTCCTCCACCGGCCACGCGGCCACCGCCGTGACCGCGGTGCTCTCCGGAGGCGGCTCCCGCACGGTCACCTTGAGGTCCACCACCGCTGCGGTGCGCAGCGGACGCAGCGACGCAGCCATGGCCGCCGCGCTCGACCAGCGATCGTCGCGCTCGAACGCCACCGCGGTCTCGATGACCAGGGCGAGCCCGCGCGGAAGCTCCGGCGCCAGCGTCGCCACCCGCGGCAGGGGCGCGAGCGATCGCAGCCACCGCTCCCGGCTCGAGTCGCCCTCCACCAGCGCGCGGCCGGTGACCAGGCGAAAGAGCATCGCGCCCACCGACCAGAGGTCCGCACGGTGGTCCACCTTCGACTGCGCGACGATCTGCTCCGGCGCGGCGTAGCCGGGTGTGCCCATGCCGATGTGAAAGGCCTGGGTGTCGTTGTCGCTCTCGCCGGATCGCGCGAGCCCGAAGTCGAGCACCCGCACGCGACCGCTGGCGTCCAGGAACACGTTGGCGGGGTTGATGTCGCGGTGCACCACGCCGGCCTTCCGCGCCGCCTCCAGCACCGCCAGCACCTCGAGGGTGATGGCCACCGCCTCTTGCACCGGTAAGGGCCCCGGCGTCCGCGCCAGGTACTCGCGGAGGCTGGTTCCTTCCACGAAGTCCATGACCATGTACGCGTCGCCGGTGGCCGGCCCCTCGACGTCGATGACCCGCACCACGCCCGGGTGCTTCACCTTGTTGGCGAGCATGCCCTCCTGCGCGAAGCGTCGCCGCACACCGCCACCCAGCTCCGGGTGCAGCACCTTGATGGCCACCGTGTCGCCGGTGAGCGCGTGCGTCGCGGCATAGACCGTGGCCATGCCCCCGCGGCCCAGAAGGCGATCGAGGCGATACCGACCCAGGTACGTTCCGATGCGCGCGTGAAGTTCGTCCATGTCGAGAGGGAGCTTCCGCAAGGACCGCGCCGCGGCCTTTCACGCGAGATTCCGCGCGTTCCGCGCAGGCGAGCCGAGACGAGCCCTCGTCGTGACGACGCGTCGTCGTCTGCTGCTACGCTCGGTCACATGGAAGCCGCTGAAGCCTGGGCCCTCGAGACCACCATTCGCGTGGCCTGGGGTGACATGGACGCCTTCGCCCACGTGAACCACACGGTGTACCTGCGCTGGTTCGAGACCGCGCGCATCGAGTGGTTCGAGCTGGTGGAGTTTCCCGAAGACGGCCACCTCGGACCGATCCTCAAGACCGCGAGCGCCGTCTACGAGGCGCAGGTGAAGTACCCGGACACGGTGGTGGTTCGGGTACGCGCCGAGCCCCCGGGCCGCACCTCGGTGAAGCTCGTCTACGAGGTGGAGAGCGCGGCGCACGGCGGTGTGGTGGCCCGGGGCGAATCGGTGGTGGTCCTGGTCGAAGGCGGGAAGCCGGCGCCCATTCCGGATGAGCTACGTGCGCGATTTGCCCGAAAAAGGGGGTGACTGGTCCGGCAAAGCCCCACCCTCGTGCGACAATTTCCTACGAAGTACGCGCATGTGGTTGAAGGCCCATGGCCCTTGCGCTACGCCGTACGAATGAAGCTCGCTGCGGTTGGCGCGGTCGTTCTCGGTGGTCTCGTGATGGCCTGCGGTGCCGCGCCGGACGACGCCGGTGTGGACGCGGATCTCGCCGCCGCTTCCACCACGCGCGTGCTGCTGGCGCCGCTCACCGAGGCTTCCCGCGCCTCCTGCCGCGAGGCCGCGCAGACGGTCTACTGCTCCGAGGCCGACGCCCGCGCCGCCATCGCCGCGTGCAGCCCCGGGGCCGCCTCCGCGGTCACCGTCGACGTGCGCAAGGGCGCGTGTCGCAAGGGCGAGCGCGTCTACCCCACGGCCGCCAGCTGCGCCCAGCCGGTGGAGCTCAACTGCGCGTTCTACGCCGGCTGCCTCGAGCGATCCATTCCCTGCGGCAACGACGGCTACGCGCTGGCCTTCGGCGAGAAGTACTGCACGGCGTTCCGCAACGCGCGCCTCTCGGCGGCGGGCCAGAAGTGGATGGGCGGGGTGATGCACTGCCTGCAAGAAGAGCTGGTGCCGGAGCTCCCGGGCCGCTTCACCCAGAGCCGCGCCGACGCTGCCACCTGCAAGACCACCTTCGACACCGCCTTTGCCTCGCACCCGCGCTGCTACGCCGCCGAGGACAACTCCATCTGCTTCTTGCCGGTCGCCGATCTGCTCGCCATCACGCACACCATCGGCCTCGAGGAGCTCTTCACCCGCCGCACCTCGAGCCAGGTCCTCTCCACCGCGGCCATGTGCGTGGGGCAGATCACCTCGCGCCTCTTCGGCTTCGGCCGCAGCACCACGCAGCGCAGCCACGAAGCCGCTCCCGGCGCCCTCGAGGTCGACGAGGCCGCCCAGCTCGAGCTCCAGCGCGACTTCTGGACCACCCAGGCAGCCGCCGAACAGGACTAACGGCTTCAGCGGGCGCGGGCCGCGGCGACGATGGCGTCGCGAAAGCTGTGGAGCGAGCGGACGCCGAAGAGCGCGGCTTCGGATCCGGCGAAGGCTGCGTCGACCACGCCCGCCACGAGCTCCGGCGGCGCATCGCGCCGCAGCGTGGTCAGCGATGCGTCGAGGCGGCGAACGGCGTCGCGGCTACTCATGAAGATACCTGCAACATGCAAGCGACCGTCGAGACGTCGCACGCCCACCGGCCCCATGGCTTCTTCCACCGAGGCCAGATAGGAGGCCTCCGGCGACAGCAGCTCGGCGACCCCGTGCACGGCCTTCACGCACCCGAGAGCGTAGTCCTTCTCGTAGGCCGCCGCCACCGCCCGCAGCACGTCCTCGGGCTCGCAAGGCGCGCGGTGCAGCTCCACCAGCGAAGCCGCGTCGGCTCCGGCGAACGAGTGCCAAGGCCGATCGGCGAACGGCGCGTCGACGCCCACGAAGGCCTCCACCAGGCTTCGCCGCGATACCTCGTCGTAGCCGAAGGCCACCGCCGCCACCGGCCTCTTCCCGGCGCTCACCCAGTCGCGACCGAAGTAGCTGGCCTTGGTGCCGAAGGTCGAGAGCGCGCGGAGCAGCGGCCGCACGTAGCGGTTCAAGAGTCGCGGCGCATCGCAAGCCACGAGCGCCGAAGGCTCCCGCAGCGAAAGACCCAGGTACACATCGCCCGGGTGCAACGTCACGGTGGCGCCGCCGGTCCCCCGACGAAACGCCGGAATCCCGTCCTCGGTCTCGCCGCTCCACGGCTCGAAGGCCCCGACCAAGTGCGCCGTCCCCAGCACCGCCGTCACCACCAGCTGCGCCGTCCCCTCCAGCGGCATGTCGAGCGCGCGCCGGGAATGCGCGGCGATACTGGCGGCGGGCGAGGCGTGCTCGGACATGGGGGGCTACAGGCTACAGGCTCCGGGCCTCGGGCTCCAGAGAGGCCACAGGCTAGGGGCGAAGGGCTGAGCGCGAAGGGCTGAGCGCGAAGGGCTGAGGGCTGAGGGCGAAGGGTGAAGGCCACGTCGACGCTCCGAAGAAATAGACCGGCTAGCCAATCCGTTTCCCCGCGTGGTCACCCCGAAGCGCAGCGAGGGGGCCCCTCCGATCTGC
>JABFRG010000289.1 GCA_013141295.1 Polyangiaceae bacterium | reverse complement strand
AGCGCCGGGGAAAAGTGCGTGCCCACCGCCTTCGTGGAGAACAAGCCGGTGATGTGCGACGCCGGGATCATCGGCAAGGGCGTGTGCCTCGACAAATGCTTCGACGACATGCTGAGCCTTGCCTCGGTGGTGCTCAAGCGCGACGTCTGCACCAGCAGCGAGGTCTGCATTCCCTGCGCCTTCGCGCCCGACGCAACGCCCGGCTGCAAATAGCAACCGGGCGCGGGGCGCGAGCTTCGTCGCTCAGAGGCCGTACTTGGCGCGGTATTTCTCGGTGAGCCGGGTGTGCTCGTTGAAGAGGCGCATCTCGTCGCGCATGGCGTTGTTGGCGAAGTTGGCGGACCACCAGGAGCTGATCTGGCTGTAGTCCACGATGGTGAAGCCCAGCTTCGCCAGCGCCGCCTGGGGGTCTTGTCCCCGGGCGGAGGCGGCTTCCATGGCCGCGCCCATCTCGATCCACGCTTCCATCGTACACGGCTCGCCCCCGAGGCTCTTGCCGGCGCCGCCCGCTTGCATGTTGGCCACGCCCGCTTGCGCGGCGCCCGAGAAGCGCCCGGTGCTCCCGTTCACGAAGGCCTGACCGTAGGCAGTGGCGATGGCGGCGGTGGTGTCGCGCGACATGCGTGCGTTCCACTCGGCGCTGACCTTCTCCCAGGTGGGGCCGTCGATGGCGAGCTCGCGGAGCACGTTGTCGAGGGTGCCCGACTGGGCGATGTAGGCCATGGCCGAGGCCCAGCTCTCGAGGGTGACGCCGGCCACCGGCTCCATCTCGCCCGCGAGCTTGCCGCCCGGCTGGGTCGAAGCCTGGAGGCCGCCCATGAGGAAGTCCTGCGTGACGCGCATCTTCACGTGCATCATGTCGTGGATGGTTCCGTGACGCTGCTGCGCCTGCGGCGACTGCATGAAGCGCTCCACCGTGGCCTTCACCTGGTAGTAGTGCTGCACGCTGCGAATGCCGAAGGTCTGAAACAGCGTGCGCCGCTCGGCTCGATCTTCCCACGCGCGTTCGATGCGGAACTCCGCGAGGAAGTAGGCGCCGAGGTCGTTCCAGAGGTCGAAGCTGGCGACGTCGTCGATGGCCTCCAGACGGTAGTCACGCGACTCGTCGTCCTCCGCCATCTGCTGCTGCGGGTATGCCTGCTGCTGCGGGTATGCCTGCTGCTGCTGCGGGTATGCCTGCTGCTGCGGGTATGCCTGCTGCTGCGGGTAGCCTTGTTGTTGGGGATAACCCTGCTGGGGATATCCCTGCTGCGGGTAGCCCTGCTGGGGGTAGCTCTGCTGCGGATGACCTTGGGGGGGATTGGGCTTCTGACCGCCGAACGGATTGAACATGAACGCTCCTTGTCGTGGGTCTTCAGCAGCCCGCATGCCAGCACCGAACGAGCCGATTTCTCCCGAAATTCCTCGATTCTCGTGGAGGACGTTGCCGGAGCCGGCAAGGCCTTGCCGGCCAAGGTCCGCGAGGTCTGCTACGCTCGGCCGTCTCATGTGGCGACCCGAGGACGACGCGCTACTTCGTCGGGTGGAGGACGAGCTCCTCCTCGACGTCGTGTGGCAAGCGCAAGCCGGCGTCCCTCGCTCCAGCTCGGCCGAGGCGCCGAGCGAACGGGCCAGCGGTCTGTTCGAGTTCCTGCGCGCCTCCGAGGAAGGGCACGGCCTGCTCGCGCAGGCGCTCGCGGGTCGCCCGGGTCCGCTCGTCGCGTGGCTCGAGTCGAGCCCGGTGGAGCCGCATCCGCCGGCGCTGCTCCACCATCTCGGTCTGTACTTCGAGCGCCTCGGACGCGTTCTCGAAGCCGTGAAAGTGGAGTCCGCGGCGAGCGCGTATCTTCGCTCGCTGGCGTGCTTTCTGGCGCTGGGGGCGGAGCGCGAGTACCTGGAAGGGCTCGCCCGTCGCATCCTCGGCCCCCAGGCCAAGAGCGTCGATCCGGAGCGGAGCAGCCAGGCGTTCGTGCTCTCTCGCATCGACGAGCTCGGGGCGCGTGCCGAGCTGGGCGCCAATGCACAGGCGGGCGCTGCCGGTCGCGCTGCGCTCGATGCGTCGAAGGCCGCCATGGTGGCGTTGGCCCAGGGCGAGCGTGCGGTGGCCATGGCCGCCCTCCCGGCGCCGTACCGCGAGCCCATCGTGCGGCACCTCTCGCGGGTGCGCGCCGGCGCGGTGGATTCGGCGCTGCAACGGCTCACCGAGGAGCTCGACACCGCCACCGCCCGGAACGCCAGCGCCGAGGCCCGGTTCCACATCCTGCTGGGCGCGGTCTCGGTGTGGGCCTGGTCGTACTACGACGAGACGGTGGAGACGTTCGCCCTCGAGCGGGCCGAGCCGCTCGCCTGGGAGCTGCGACGCGCCAAGAACTGGAAGGACCTGCGCGCGCTCTATGTGCAGCTTCGGCCGTTGGTGCAGACGCTCGCTTCGCGCATCGAGGCAGATCGCTCCAAGGTGGCGTGGGCGGCGTTGGCGGCGCAGGGCTTCGTCTTCCTGGCCGATTGCTCGGAGGTGCTGTCGGAGCAAATCCTCCTCTGCGAGCGCGCGCTCGTGGTGTGCCCCAACCACCCCAACGCCAAGTCCGTGCTGGCGTGGTACCTCGCCACCGACGCGTTGCAACGGCTGGAGAGCGGATTCCCGACGGCCGCCGGCCTCGACGAGATTCACGCCATCTATGCCCGCGCCAAAGCGATGGACCCCGACGACGCGCGCGTGAAGAAGCTCGCGGAGCGCCTCTCGCTACCGCCCGGCGGTCGGTAGCTCTGCGTCGTACGAAACCTCCTGGAGGTCGAAGCGCCCGTAGACGAACGTGCCGCCCGGCTCGATCCAGGTGGCGTCGCCATGGCTGGCGAGTCGCACGCCTCCGAAATCCCGGTAGTCGCGCAGCGGCGTGGACCACGGATACCGCTGGAAGTGCACGCCGTCCTCCGACTGGAAGCGATCTTCGGACACGAACCCGGTGAGCTGGAACGAATCGTCGAAGGTGAGCCGCGCGCCGATGGCGACGAGCACGAAGCGCATGGTGGAGCTCTGCAATGCAAGCCCTCGACCGCCCATGGGATGCGGCGGGCTCGCGCTGCTTTCGCGCATTTCGCCCGGTGGCGACCCGCAGCCTTTGCGCGACGCGCAGCTATGCGGGCGTGTGCGCTGGCACGTAGTAGGCGCGCCGGGCAGGGGCGGACACGAGGAGCGTCCTCCGGTCCGACACGTTGGCCGGCACCGCTTGCCCCGCTTCGAGCAAGAGGCCGGTGAGGGCGCCGCCGTACACGCAACCGGTGTCGAGCCCGGTCGCGTACCGATGCAGCTGCAGTCGCGCCATGGCGTGATGCCCGAACACCAGGTGTCTCGGCCCCTGGTACACCGATCCCCAGAGCACGTCTGCGCGCTGGCGATCCTTGCCCTCGGCCTTCACGGTGCGGATCGCCATGAGCGTGGCCGGCTTCTGCGCCGACATCGCGATGCCCGGCACGACACCCGCGTGCACCACCGTGAGATCGTGGGCGTCGAGATCCAGCGCGAGCGGTGCGGTGCGCAGCGCGTGCCAGTCGCTCTCGCGGAGCGTCGCGGCGAGCGGGCCGTGGACCGGCCCCAATGCCGGCTTGCGCAGCGGCGGCGCGTCGGCCCACCCGAGGAGCTTGTCCTCGTGGTTGCCGCGCACCATCGACGCTCCGGTGCGGCGGACGATGTCGAGGACGCCCAGCGAGTCGGGGCCCCGCGCCAGCACGTCGCCCACCAGCACCAGATGATCTCCGCTGGTGAACGCGGCGCGGTCCAGCAGGGCGTCGAGCTCGTCTCGGCACCCATGCACGTCTCCCACGAGAAGGGTGCGGCCCATGCGGTCGCTTATGCCCCAGGCGCGGGTCAGTTCCAAGGTCCATGGAGGGCGGGAAGGGTGCTACGATCCTTGGGTGAGCGGCAGTGTGCTGATCCTGTTCATCCTCGCAGCCGTGGTGCGCGTGGGGTTCTTCGTCACCCGGAGCCGTGGCGGTTCGCCGCCCCCCAAGCACGCGCTCCCGCCGCCCGACGATCCGCGATGGCAGGGCCGCGCGGAGGACCAGATCGCCGGCCGGCCTTGCGGCCACTGCAAGGCGAAGATCGTCACCGACGCCGAGGGGCGCACCTGCAAGCACTGCGGGACGCTGCTTCATCGCCGGGCCTGCGCGAAGGAGCACCGGGTGCACGCCCACGCTGCCGGCGACGTACCCTATCGGTAAGCTCTTCTCCGCTGCCGGCGGGTGCGCTACCTTCGTCGAGCCGAAAGAGGTGGACCGGCTCGGCGAGCCCCGGTCATCCCGCATGCTGCGGGACACATGAGCCCCCAGCACGGGTGAGCTCCCACGGCCTTCTGGTGACGTGCGTGCAAATTGCACGCATGCCGCCGCGAAAGGTCGCCCCATGCAACTGAATCATCTCGATCTCCAGGTCTCCGACGTCATCGCCACCGTCGACTTCTTCGAGCGCCTCTTCGGTCTCCAGCTCCAAAGCAGCCGAACATCCCCGGCCATCGCCATCCTTTCCGACGGACGCGACTTCGTGCTGGTGCTGCAGCGCCACTCGGACCCGGTCTACCCGGCCGGCTTCCACCTCGGCTTTCTGGTGGAGGACGTCGATACCGTGCTCGACTTTCATCAGCGCGCGCGAGGGGCGGGATTCGCCGTGTCCGAAGTGGACGTGAACAGCCGGGGCACCATGGTCTACTGCCGCGCGCCGGACGGGTATGCGGTGGAGGTCAGCTGCCGCAAAAGCAGACCCGGTGCCCCCCGATGACCCACCCCACTGTTG
>JABFRG010000027.1 GCA_013141295.1 Polyangiaceae bacterium | reverse complement strand
ACACTGCGCACAAGCTCGGCAACAGGATCCTGTCGCGCTAGGTCCTCGCAGATCAAGCAGCACATGGAGAGTTGGTCGTTAAACGTCACAAAATGTACTTCGCGAGCGGGAACCGCGATGTGCTCCCACCAGTCTCGGGCCGGATCAAGCGTGCCACCGAGCCCGTACATCTCGATCTGAGACCGATCGAGCCGCCAGCGGTGGTGCTTGTGCTGGGCGGTGTGGATTCGCTGACCCGCCTCTGTCGCATCAAACATGACCTGATTGGATGAAGTCGCGGCCCCCACCGAAGTTGAAAGGACCCCCGCGATGAGAAAGCACCCCCGCGCGAGGACCACCGAAACGACCTGTTGGTATTCCGCCATGGTGAGCGAAGCCTCGGGGAAGACGACTCCGTCGACCCGGCCTCCCACCTCGACGGCCTGGTCCAGCAGTGATTGCACCCACTCAGAGACCAGCGCCGGGTTCTCTTTCAACCGAAAGTCTACGAATCCGAAATGATCTGGCATGTTGTCGAGGGCGCCGGCCGCCACCTGAAATTGGCTCGGCTGGAGCGTAAGCGGCCAGGGCGCAATCAGAAGGTTGAGGCTCTCGGACCTGCGCGCCTGCGGGACGTTGTCCCAGAATGGCGTTACCTCGCCGCCGATGTGCAGCGCGAGGTGGTGGGTTAGTGAGCGAAGCGTCAGCCCTCCTCGGGGCGCATGTTGCTTCGGTAACACGCGGACCTCTGTGGGAGCGAGGAGAGGACTCAACGTCGATGCGCCATTGGCGCCGATTCCGGCGAGCAGCAGTCGCGAACGATCCTGGTAGGCGTCCGGACCCTTGGGCCCTGTGGATAGGCCCACGCCCGCAGAGGCGGCATCCGCCAGCGCCACCAGATGGAGGAGCGCCGAAACTACACGTTCCTGTGCGCCAAGGTCCGAAAGGCTGCACTTTGCAGCAGCGGCGATGCACCTCCACAAAACGAGAACCTCGTTGGGCGGCCTCACCGTCGCGGAACCTCCTCTCCGCTGTCGAGCAACGACCACCGCTTTGCGCCACTGTTCCGCCACTCGCGATACCCACGGGCCCCACTTCGTCTTGCCACCCGGGTGGAACTTCCCGCTTCCCTTCGGCGGCCAGTGCTCAAGCACCCTTCGATATGAGCCCGTGACCTTGAGTGCGTATGCGCACAGGCCAAACACATCCGGTGGCCACGCCAGGTGCTTTCTCCCTCGGACACTTCCGGGAGCCAAGTGTTCAAGAAGCGCGCCCAGTGTCCCCCGCGAATTTGCCATCCGACCGTCAGAGTATCAGCAACGACGACGCCAGTGCGAGGGCAGATTGGCATACCAAGGTCGCGAAGACTGCGGCCTCTGCGTCCCCACGCAAGAACGCCGCGCAACCCGGGTGGGCTGCGCGGCGCGGTGCTCGCGAACGTGAGGGTTCAGGGGAGCGCGCAGAAGTCGCCGCCCTGGGCGCCGGCCTTGGGAATGGCCACGGTCTCGGCGTTCTCGTCGATGCTCAGGAGGAAGTGCACCAGCTCCTGCACGCGCTGGGCGCGCACCGCGGGGTCGGCGTCGGCGAGGAAGTTCGGCGAGAGGGCGCCGTAGTGATCCTTGAAGGTGGGGGAGAAGAGGCTCTCCAGCGAGGTGGCGTTGCCGGCGTGCAGGTACGGTGCGCCGAGGCTGACGCTCAGGAGCGAGGGCGAGTTGAAGCCCTTGCCGATGGCTTCGTTGCCCTGGCCGGGGGTCACCATGTCCTGCCGGAGCTCGGCGATGCCCGCAACGTCGTCGGCGACGTTGAACGTCCCTACCGGCCGGAGCACGCACTGGATGGAGTCGAAGGCGGCGGCATTGCCGTTGTCGGAGCGCATGGTGCGCGAGCCATCGGGCGCCGGCAAGAGACCGAGCGGGAAGCCAGCGGGCGGCGTCCAGGCGGTGGTGCGGAGCGCGGCGGTGGTGGCCACACCGGGCTTGTAGAAGCGGGTGGAGATGGTCCACTTGTCACCGCCGTGGCAGCCCTGGCAGGTGGCGTCGCTGGTGAACAGCTTGCGACCGGCGGCGACCTTGGCGGGGTCGAGGTTGGATGCGCCGCGCACCGGGCGAATGTGCTGCACGTAGGCGGTGATCTCGCTCCAGTCCTTGAGCTTGCCGGCGGGGTCGAGGCCCAACGGGTTCTGGGGGTCGGCAGCATCGGCGGCGGATCCGGCGAGACCGCTGTGACCGAGCGCCGCGATGTCGATGCGATCGGTGGCTGCCGGGGGCTTCGCCGGATCGGCCACGCTCACCGTCGCGCCCACGCCGCCGGAGATGCCGCGGGTGTTGAGCTCGAAGTCCGCCACCTCGTCGAAGATGGCCGTCCAGTTGAACACCCGCTGATCGCTGGGGTTCTTCTTGGAGAACGACCCGTCGAGGCTGGTCGACTGGCGCGGCCCACGGGCGAAGTACCAGCTGATGTTGTCGGAGTAGCCATCCATGTGGCACGACTGACACGCGCCCCATCCCTGCCCCTTGAGCGACCAGCGCGCGAGGCCGGTGTTGAAGAAGCGCTTGCCGCGAAGGCGCGCCTCGGCCTCGGAGCCGGCTGCCGGCTGCGCGCTCGACTCGAAGACCTTGGGAGCTTCGGTGCCGCCGAGGATGCCCTGGGCGTTGAGGTCCACCACCGTGAGGTTGCGCCCCACGTCGTTGGCCACGAAGGCGAACTTCTTGCCGGTGTTGCTCACCGCCATGCCGATGGGGTTCTTGCCCTGCGCCGCCGCGGCGAGGCCCGCGGGGTTCAGGTTCACGAAGAGCTGCGTGCTGGAGCCGACCTCGGAGATGTCGCCTTTCTCCGCGTCGTAGCGCACGCGGAAGGCCGCGTCGGTGCCGTTGGCCACCACGTAGCCCACGGCGCTGCCGGGAACGAATGCCATGTCCACCGGCGCCAGCGGATAGCGGCGGGTCGCGTCGTCCGGTGCGGCCTTGTCGGTGAAGAGCTTGTCGAAGCGCGCGTGGAGACTGGCGGTGCCGGCGGCCTCCTGATCGGTGCGAAGATCGATGACGCTCACCGCGCCCGCGGTGGTGGTCTTGACGTTGGAGACGTCGGGGGGCGTTACGGTGGCGACGACGCCGATGGGGCCCTTGGGCGAGGCGCACACGCTCGACACGTAGGCGAAGTTGCCATTCACGGTGATCGATTGCAGCTGATTGGGATAGCAGCCGGCGGTTTGCCCCTTGCTGTCCTTGAAGCCCATGTCGGCGATGGGGTTCAGGCGAATGGTCGATACGCTCTTGTCGGCCAGCTTGATCTTGTACACGAGACCGGCTTTCGCGCGGTCGGCGTTGGCGCCGTCGGGGGCCTCCTTCTCCACGTGCTGGGCGTAGTACTCGGTGACGTAGATGGACTCGTCGTCGTCCTTGGCGTCGAGGTTGTTGGTGATGGCCAGGCTGCGCGGGTGCGCGAGCGACGGGCGGAGGGCCACGTCTTTGCCCAGAAGGCCGCTCTTCACCAGCGCGGCGTTGAGGTCCACGGTACTTGTAACCTGCATGGTCTTGGTGTCGACCCCGCTCACGGTGCCGTCGACCCAGTTGCTCACCCAGGCGGTGCCGCCGGTGGGGGTGAGCGCGACGCCGGTGGGCTCGGAGCCGACGGCCACGCTGCCCTCCACCTTGCCGCCGCTCTTGAGGCCGGTGATCTTCACCAGCTTCTGGTCCTTGCGCAGGACCACGTAGGCGGTGTCGTTGTCGGAGCCGATGACCACTTGCCATGGCTCGGCGCCCACCGGGAGCTCGGCCTTCTTGGTGGCGTTCACCGAATTGCCGTCGCCGGTGTAGTCGATGGCGAAGATCGACACGGTGCCGACGTCGCGGTTGACCATGACGAGCACCGAGTCGTCGTCGGAGAGCGCCACCGGCGAGCCGCGGCTCGGGCCCTTTGCGGGCGTGCCGGTACCGGGCGGCGGGTTCTGCGTCCCTCCGTCGGGCGAGACGGTCGGGTCGGGGTCGCTGCTGCAACCATAGGTGCCGAGGCCGCCGGCCGCGACGAGGGCCATACCCAAGGTGACGTGGGTGAGAATGCGCATGGGTCGGGTCTCCAAAGAGTTCGCGTGGGTAAAGACGAGGGCGAGACGAGACGCCCCCACACGCCGCGGCACTCGGACGCGAACGCCGAGCACCGAAGCGCGTGAGGGCTTTGTCCCTACCCAGAAGTCAACCTAGCTACGGCCCCCGGGCCCCGAAACTAGGGTTTCTTCATGGGCCCGATAGGTCCCCGCTATGCCCCATCAAGTGCCTTGTTTTGCTGCCAGAAGCGCTCGGCGGCGTTTCTCGTTGACGGATAGCGATGCTGGCGTAAGCTCGTCGGCCAGAAGAAGGGGAGGTTCTCATGAGATTTGCACGCTCCGACGCGCCGACGCTCCGACGCCAGAGCCCCGCGCTTTGGGTAGTGGTGGCCCTTGCAGCTTGCGGAGGGGATAGGGACGATCAGACGGGCACGGTGGTTGCGCCCATTGCCTATGGCACCACGGACGTGGGCAACCTGTGGCCCGAGGTTGGACAACTGCAATTGGCGGGCGGACTCTGCACCGCAACGCTTGTCACCCCCCGCTATGTACTGAGCGCGTCGCACTGCTTCACGACCACGTCCATATGGAACCGGAACGCGAGCGTTGTTTTCGACATGGGTGTGGCTCCATTGCGGCAGCGACAAGGCGTAGGATTCTCGTGACTTGAGGGAATTAATGCGGGACGCGGGGTGCTCTTGCGATCACGGCGCGCCGCAGCGGCCGCCGGCACGAGGAGCCCGA
>JABFRG010001065.1 GCA_013141295.1 Polyangiaceae bacterium | reverse complement strand
CTTCACCCTCGCGCTTGCGGAGCTCGACTTCGGCGATGGCGGCGCCCCCGATGATCCCCACGCCCTGCCCGCCCCGGCGGCTGGCGAACGGCGAAAGGCCCGCGTTGCCAAGGCGCTCACGTACGCCGCGGGCCACCCCGCCCGGCTGGCGCGCGCATGGGCGAAGCTGGCGCGCACGGCCCGCGACGGAGAGCCGGTCAGCGAGTGGATGACCCGCGCACTTCCGATGGCCACGTTGCTATCGGCGAAGGAGCGGGTGGCCCTTCGGGTCGATGCCGCGCGAAGGCTCGCGGCGACCCATGGCGACGTCGCGCGGACGCTGCTCGACAACGCCGAACCGGAGGCCGACGAGGCCACGAAGCGGGAAATTGCGGCCCTCCGTCGAAAGCTCCCGGCGCGTCCGCATCGATGACGATTCCCGTCGGCGCCACGAAGAACGCGCCGCCGGGTGACCGACGGCGCGCTGGATGGTATCGCGTGAATCTCAGACCGCGGCGTCGGCGTTCTCGACCATGGCGAGGAACGTGAGCACGCCGTGACCGGTGCCGCCCTTCGGGTCCCAGCGGAAGGTGCGGTCGGCCATGGCCGGACCGGCGATGTCGGCGTGAATCCAGTGCTTGGTCGGTCCGATGAACTCTCGGAGGAAGAGCGCCGCGGTGATGGATCCACCGAAGCGATCGCCGGCGTGCTTGATGTCGGCGACGTCGCTCTTCAGCTGATCGCGGAGCTCCTCGAGGAGCGGCATCCGCCACATCTGCTCGCCGGAGCGGGCCACCGCGGCGTTGAAGATCTCGGCGCCCTCTTCGGTGTTGGCGTACCAACCGGACGAGGTGGTGCCGAGGGCGACCACGCAGGCGCCGGTGAGGGTCGCGTTGTCGACGAGAACGTCGGGGTTGAGCTTGTGCGCGTAGGTGAGCGCGTCGGCCAGGACCAAGCGGCCCTCGGCGTCGGTGTTGACGATCTCGACGGTCTTGCCCTCGTAGGAGGTCCACACGTCGCCCGGGCGGTAGGCGTTGCCGTCGGGCATATTCTCGGCGCAGGCCATGATGCCGTGCACCTCGACGTCGGGCTTGAGGGCCGCGACCGCTTGCATGAGGCCGACGATGTTGGCGGCCCCGGACATGTCGTGCTTCATCTCCTGCATGCCGGCAGCGGGCTTGATGCTGATGCCGCCGGTGTCGAAGGTGATGCCCTTGCCCACGAAGATGAGGCGCTTCTTCGACTTCTCCGGCACGTACGAGATGTGCACCAGGCACGGCTCGTGAACGCTGCCCTGGCCCACGGCCTGGAGGAGCTGCATGCCGCGCTTCTTGATCTCCTTGAAGTCGAGGATGGTGATCTTGAGGCCGGCTTCCTTGGCCATGTCGCTAGCGGCCTGGGCCAGCGTCTGCGGGTAGATGACGTTCGGCGGCTCGTTGGAGAGATCGCGCGAGGCGTTGACGGCGGCGGCGATCTGGATGCCGGTGTCGATGGACCGCTTGGCAGAGGGGCCGAGCTTCTGCGTGGTGGAGAGGGTCACCTGCGTGAGGTGCGCCTTCGGCTTGCGGTCGCCGGTGAGGTACTTGGTGAAGCGGTAGGCGCCGAGGCACAGACCTTCGGCGATGGCGCGGAAGTGGGGCTCGAGGCCATCGGGCAGCGCGATGGCGAGGGTCTTCGCCTTCTCGCCGTTGGCGAGGCGGGCGATCTTGGCGAACGCGGTGCGCAGCTCGGTGGCGGTGATCTTCGCGGGATCGCCCAGGCCCACCACCACCAGCTTCTTGGCCTTGATGCGACCGAGGGTGGCGACGTTGAAGGTCTGGTCCTTCTTGCCCGTGAAGTCTTCCTGCTTCAGCGCTTCCGACAGCGCGCCGCGGAGCGCGCGGTCGATGGCGGCGAGAGGCGCCGCGAGCCCCGCCTTCTTGGAAGCGTGGGGAGCGAATACGAGGGCGCAGAGCACGTCGGCTTGGGTGTCGAGCGGCTTCGCGGTACGGGCAATGATTTTCATGCGTTCGAGAGTCCTTTGGGCGTCGGGCAAAGCGACGGGCCGATAGTTATAGGAGAGCGCCCCCTCCGTTTACAAGGATGGGAAATGACGCATTGGGCAAGCCGTTCTGGAAACGATGCCCGGGTCGCGGGCACCGCGATGGCTCCCGCGTGTTCAGTGCGAAGGGCCTACTTGCACTTGGTGGCGTTGGGAAAGACGCACATTCCGCCTTCGCACTGCGCCGGGGGCGCGCACAGGAGGTCGCGGTCGGGGTTGCACGCGGCGCCGTCGGCCGCGGTGGCCAGGCACGTTCCGTCGGGGCACGGCGACCCGGTCTCGCAGAGGGTCGGGGTTCCGTTCACGTCGCCGCAGGCCTCGCCCACCTTGGCGAAGGCCGACGGGAGGCAGATGTTCTGATCGCCGTCGCAGAAGAGTCCGGCGAGCGGATCGCACGTGTCGTTGTCCGGATCGCATGGCTGGTTGCCGGCGGTGGCCGCGATGCACTTGCCGCCGTTGCAGAGCAGCGTGGGCAGGCATGGCGCAAGATTTTCGTCGCAGGTCTCACCGGTCTTCCCCGGCTTCTTGCAGCGGCCCTGCACGCAGTCGAGCCCGTATGCGCACTGCACGTCGCCGCACTCTCCGCCCTCGGCGGCTCGCGCCGAGCAAGTGCCGCAGCCATCGCCGCCCACGCCATTGCACGCGGTGCTCGCACACTGCGCGTCGGCACCACAGGGCGCAGCGGCGGCGAGCGTGCCCGGCTTGCGACAGGCGGCGGGGAAGTTGCCGAGGAGAAGGTCGTCGCAAGAGACGCCGAGGAACCCATCGGCGCAGTTCTTCACGTCCTGCGCGGAGAGGGCGATGCCGGGCGCAGCGTTGTCGGTGAGGCAGCGGGGCTTGAGGCGTGCCTGGCATTTGGTCGCGTCGCCGAGCGTTCCGCGGGTGGTCGCCGGTGCGCACTGCCCGAGCCGGAAGCACAGGAGCTGCGCGAAGCTGTCGCACGCACCATCGAGCGAAACCGCTCCGCCCGAGGACCCGCCGGACGATCCACCGGAAGAGCTCGAGGCGCCGGAAGAGCCAGAGGCACCGGACGAGCTACCGGAAGCGCCGCTGCTCGAGCCGCCCCCACCGGACGAAGAGCACGCCAGAGCAAGAAGGCCGGCGCCCGCGGCCGCCAGCAACACGCGCTTCATCATCATCATGGTGCACTCTCCTCTCGGCGACGGTAGCGAAGGCGGCGCCGGGCATACATGAAGAGTCCGTTAGTTTCGGGGGCTCGCATTGAATAGCGACCGCGCGGGCCCCGTCCTACGCCAGCGCCTTCGTCGCTGGAGGCGCGCCTTATCCTTTGCCACTCGATCCGGTCCGAAGGGACCCACTTAATTCGGGGTATCTTACATGCTTCTCTTCTCCGCGCGTCGCGCGAGCTCCCTCGTTTTGTCGTCCTGCGCTCTTCTCTTCGCAGTGGCCGCTTGCTCCTCCAGCTCGCCGGAAGGGTCCGGGAGCTCCTCCGGGGGTTCGTCGGGAACCGCCCAGAACGACGGCGGACCGAAACCCGAAGAAGAGGGTCCGCTCCAGCCGCGCGCGGTGTGCAACACCGTGGCTGCCGACAGCGCCACCGGGCAAGGGTGCTCGGGCTCCGGAAGTGGTCAAGAGCTCTGCCCGGTTGCGTCGACCACCTGTGGCACTGGCACGTGCGTCTACGACACGCGCCTCGACAGCACCTTCCGCTTCTACTGCGCGCCCACCTGCACGGTGGGAGGCGATCAGCTCTGTCCGCTCGGCTTCGCGTGCGCAGCGCCCACCGCTTCGTGCGCCCAAGGCACCGCCGGTCTGTGCGCGCGCGACGCGGCCTGGACCTGCAACGCTGCCATCGACACCACCGGGCTGCGCTACTTCGAGGGCCCGACCGGAGATCTCTTCGCGCTCAAGAGCCTCTCCGGCAAAGCGACCCTGAGCGTGCTGGCCGACAAGACGCTGCGCGAGCTGGCTTCCTGGGACGAGGCGAGCGCATCGGTGGTCGCCGTCCTCCCGCTCGGAGCCACCCGCGGCCTGCTCATCACGACCGACAAGGAGATCGCGTTCGACACCGCGTCGGCCACGGTCGCCGCGCGACAAGGGGCTCGCTCCTACAACCAGGTCTTCGGCACGCTCGCCGACGGCAGCATCGCCTCCCTCGAAACCACCGGTACCATCGGGTTCGCCGCGCTGCAGAAGCGCGGTGAGTCGGGTCAGTGGACCGAGGTGGGCCCGACCAAGAAGCGCATCGGGCGTGTCCTCGCCCTACGCAGCGGCTTTCTCGCCAACACCGATGGCGAGCTCTCGGTCAGCAGCGACGGCGAGACCTTCACGGCCATCGCCGCGCCCCCGGGAGCGACCCTCAAGGACGCAACGTTCGTCGCGGCGGGACGCTCCACCGAAGACTTCTATCTGGCGCTCGCGGGGCATCTCTATCGCTTCCGCAAGGGCGCGTGGGTCGAAGAAGGGCCGCGCGGCGGCGCACCGGTGGCGGGGCGCTCCGACATTCTCCGTGTGTCGACCAAGAACGTCGTCGCGTTCCACAGCTGGAACGGCCAGAGCTACTCGAGCTTCATCGCCAGTGGCACCACCTGCTGGCGCACCAACCAGGTTCGCGACTTCGAGCAGGGCACCCTGGCCGGCGAGTCGTTCTTCCTCTCTCCGGGCGCCTCGTCCCGCGACAAGGGCCTCTGCCAGGTGCCCGCCAAGTAGTCAGTGGCCACTGCTGGGGGGCACCACCGCCCGCTGTCCCGCCTCGCCGCTGCGTACGAGGGCGTTGCGCAGCAGGATGGGCCCCACC
>JABFRG010001188.1 GCA_013141295.1 Polyangiaceae bacterium | reverse complement strand
AGGTCCTCCTGAGGTGGTTGGTCAGCAACCCCGCCTTAGGCGACCTTCAATGCATCTTGCACCTACAAATGTGCAGCGAGTTCCAAGGGATCGGAATCGCTATAGAATAAAGATCCTACCAATGAGCTGGTGCTAGCTGCGCATCGCAGCAGGGAGCGCGAGGAGCTCGGTCTTGGCGTCGCGATCTTCCCAGATGACCGCATGAATGGCGCGGAGGAGCGGCACCCCCTCCACCTTCTGCTCGGCGACGTAGCGCATGGCGCTGGCGATGGCCGCGTAGCCCTCGGTGAGCAGACCCTCGGCGGCCATCTCGCGGGCCACGTCGCTCGCCTTGCGGCCCTTGCCCACGCGCTCGCCGAAGATGCGGTTGCGGCCGGCCGCCGCGGTCACGTGAAGATCACCCACCCCGGAAGCGCCGTACACGGTCTCGGCCAATCCGCCGGCGGCGCGCACGATGCGCTCCATCTCGACGATGGCCTGAGTGAAGCACGCCGCGCGGGCGTTGTGCGCAGCGGCGCCCACGGCGCCGTCCCACAGCCCGAGGCCGGTGGCGTACGCGTTCTTGAGGGCGGAGCACAGCTCGGCGCCGGCGATGTCGGGCGTCTCCGAGACGTGCAGCGCGTTGCCGCGCATGGCCGCGGCGCAGAACGCCGCCTCTTTGCCTGCAAAATGCATCCAGGTGAAGACGTCGCGGGCGACCTCCATGGCCTTGGCAGGGCCCGACGCGTGTACCCAGCGGGCGTCGCGACCGAGCACCTCGGAGACGCACCGGTCGATGCGATCCATCCGCCCCTCGGTGTTCGGAAGAAGCCCCTTGGTCACCGCCAGGATGGGGACGTCGGGCAAGAACGCGCGCGCGCGCCGCATCACCTCCAGCACGCCGTCGGAGTTCACCCCGCAGATCACCAGCTCGGCGCCGCGGAGCGCCTCTTCCAGCGCCGGCGCCCGGAAGATGGCCAGGTCTCCCAGCGGGAGCTCGAGCCGCGGGTGCAGCTCGCCGCGGGCCGGCGGATCGAGCATGGGATCGTCGAGCCAGGTGCCCCACAGGCGCACTTCGTGGCCCCGCTGGCGTGCCACCAAGGCCATGGCCGTACCCATGTATCCTGCACCGAGAGCCGTGATTCGCATGGCCCTAGATGTACACCAAACCCGCGCCTGCGCACCGGTGGGACGCAAGGGATTCGAACCCTCATCTTACGGGGTAAAAGCCCGCTGCCCTACCCATTGGGCGAACGTCCCGACAGCTAACGCTGGCGACGTTTCTTCTGTGCGTCCGTTCGCATGGTCTTCTGGCCCCCACGTCTCTATGCAACGAGAGAGCCTCGCGGTCAAGGCGCGGGGCGTCTGGGGGCCCTCAGGCAGGCCCCGGGGCCCAGTCCCCGGCCGGTTTCCGGCGCTGCCAGCCCGAGCTGTACCGCGCTTCAGCGACCGTGCTTCTTGAGCTCGCGAACGTGATACTCCAGCTTGGCCGCCTTCCACTCCCGAGAGTCCTCTGGCAGAGAATCCCAGGTGCCATGGAGCTTCAGGCACGTTTGGTGTTCTTCGTCCGTCGAGCCTGCGGAGCGATACCCAAAGTAGAAGATCGTGATCTTCGTGTCGACTGCCACGCCGGCATCGCCGGCCATTCCCTGTCGCAGCTTGCAGCGAGCGAGGGACGCTTGAACTCCTCGGTACAAGGCCGGCCGAGGTCGGTGACTCCTACCCATCGTTGAGGTAGCCGTTCGCGGAGTTCTATTGCGGTTGGCAGCCAGGTCCCGCATCCCTTGGTCGCGTGGCTTCCACGACCACATCGAGGCACTGCTCGGCTACGCCATCGTCAAGGAGCGCGCTGCGGGCGCCCCGGCTGTGAAGTATTTTCGGGAGCGGCACACATGTCTGCGAAATGTTGGGGTATTTTTGGCTCTACCGCACATCTGCACCCCCTTGCGAGTTGAACTGAGTACAACTACGTTGGTTGACACGAGAGAGGAAATCATGCACAACCCTCGCCACAGAGGTGGGATCTGGCTTCAACAAGGTCGAGGACGTTGTCCGCCTCGCGAAGTTCGCGATCGTGGGAGTGTCTCGCGCATCCAAGCTAATATCTGAGCGCACGGGCAAGACGACGCCCCAGGCCGAGGCGTTCGCCCGGGCAAGCTTGGCCAAGCTTCGAGATGAGGACTTTGTCGAGCGGCTCGTGTTGCAAGCCATCCCGCCGCAGAAGCCCCAGAACGCGGATGTCTACAGGTTCCGCGATCGCGCCGGAGATTGGTACGTGAAATTCTTCGTCGAGAACGGTCGCATCATCATCGTCTCGTTTCACGAGCCCGAGCACCAATTGATCACGCGAGTAGAGGCCCAAGCAAGGGCCCGAAGGAACAGTTAGTCGTGGCTGAAACGTTGTTCACATGTGGAGAGTGTGGTGGTCCGGTGGCACTTCGCCCGGGCGCCGGCGAGCCGCGCGAATTCAAGCGTGGCTACGTGGTACGCATACCCGCCTCGGTGCTCATCCCGAAGTGTGGCGCGTGCTCCGCCATTTACTTCGATCCCACCAGCGCGGCACGAGTTGACGCGGAATTGAAGAAAATTCAACTCGAGCGCCAGAAGGAGACCGTGAAAGGTGCGCTGGAAAAATTGACGAAGCGAGGCCTCACTATTCGTCAGGTTGAGACCGCGTGCGGAGTGTCTTGGACATACCTTTCCCAGCTATCGCATGGCCGGAGGCTGGCGAGCGTCACGGTAGTCCGCCTTCTGGAAGCGTTCGCGGATGTGCCGAATTTGATCGGGAAGTACTTGCCCGCCAGAGGTTCGATGAGTCGTCCTCCCGTCGCGTTGACGGGGAAGATGCCTGTTGCGCTTGGCACGGTTTGGAACCGTCAACGCTCTACCAACCTGGAAGACACTGCTACACAGGCGGGGATCAATGAGGCCTGCTAGCCCCATCGAAGCGGCGAAGGCCTCGTCGATGTGGCAGATCAGTTCGGTCGACGTGCTCGAGTTCTCGGGTGAGCGCGCCACGGGCTCGCTCCTGTCCGCGAAGCCGTCGCTCCTTTGGGAACTGCCGCTCGTCCAGATCTTCTACCGCGTGGACGAGGACGCCCGGCTTCGCGTGATGGTGCCGTTCTCACTCCGCGTGCTCGCCGCCGACAAAGGTGTCGCGGACCCCCCCGAGCTCCTCGCCTCCCTAGCGGTTCGGATGGCCTTGACGTACCGACCAAGCGATGACGGCCCCGCGCCGCAACTATCACTTGCTGCAGACTTCGCGGGCATCCTCGGCTTCATGCACGCCTGGCCCTACTTCCGCGCCGACATCCAGGCGTTCACGGCGAAGCTTGGCCTACCACCCCTCACGCTTCCGGTCATCGTGTCCGGGCAGGTGCCCGAACTTGCCCAGGTTGAAGAATTGAGCGGGCCAGTTTCCCAGCGGCCGGCAAAGCTACCACCGCGCAAGGCGAAGGGCGCCAGTGACGCGCGTAGGCGAAGGCTCGCGCGAAAATAGAGGGTTGTGGACTCTGCGTACAAGTCGCGCGGTCGGCCTTATCCCTAGGCGGTCCGGTATTCCAGCCGTACTCTACGGTGCATGAGCAGCCAAACGGACGAAGCGGAGCGCATCAAGGAATTCCTCAAGCAGATTGGCGAGCAGTCTGCGAGGAATATACGAGAGATCAAGGAGGCACCCGACGATGTAGCTCGGGCCAAAGCAACCAACCGACAAAAGCGACTAGCGGATTGGTTGGGGAAAGTCGTCAACGGCGAAGAATAAGCGTGTGCCATGCACGCGAAATGCGCCCGAAAACGTCGTTGAGAATTCAAGACAGCAGTTGCTGTCTGCGCTTAAGAACAGTACTTGCGATCGCTTGCGGGCGACATCGTCTCCAGCGACATGAAGACGAAGGAACGCAAGCATGTCTTCTCGGCGCCGCGGAGCGAGACGGACATCGCGGCGCTGAAGCGCATCTCCGAGCACGAGAAGAGCTCGGTGGCGGACCTCTTCCGGCGCTACGCGCGCAGCGAGTTCGATCGCCTGTTTCCCGGCGAGCCCAGTGCGTCGACGCGTGGTCCAAGGGGGACCAAGGTGCGCGGCAGCTGTTGGTGGAGTTGGACGGCATGAAGGAGAGCCCGCGTTGTCCGTGTCGACGTGCCCGTTGAGGCTAGGGACGGTTCCCTTCAAGAGCAGCTTGAAGACCGAGTTGAGCGCAGCGCTCGCCGCGTCGCCCGAGCAAGCCGTCGCGGTTTGTGGCGAGCGAGCTCCGGCGCTCCCCCGCGATGCCTCCAAGGGAGGCGTGGTCCTGGGGCGCACGGCGCAGAAGCTGCGAAGTCGAGAGAGCGCCATCTTCACCGACGCCGAGATCACCACAGCTCTTCGCGCGCACCAAAGTCGGCGAGGAGCCTCGCGTCGCAGGCGCACCGCCGAAACCATCCGGCGGGGTTAGAGCCCCCATCGACCGCGAGGCTTTCGCGCTGGGCCCAGGGCCAAGTGTAGAACCGTCGGAAGGCGCGGGGCGTCTGGGCACCCCCGGCACGATTCGAACGTGCGACCAACGGCTTAGAAGGCCGCTGCTCTATCCAGCTGAGCTACGGGGGCGCGGAGGCCCGACGATAGCATATTCCTTGGACTCCGGGGCGTCGCCGGAGCTGAGGGCGGCGCACAGGTTCTGCAGGTCGGCGATGGCCGCGTCGTGGCGGGCGGGATCGCAGAAGAGGCGCAGGGCGGGGATCATCTCCCGCACCACCGGGCCGATGGTGTTCCCGTTCACCTGGTCCTCGGTGAGCGCGAGGATCGCCAGCGACCGCATGAGC
>JABFRG010000252.1 GCA_013141295.1 Polyangiaceae bacterium | reverse complement strand
TCTCACGATGCAGCGTCAGCTCGGTCTTTCGCGAGGCGAGCGAGGGCGCCCGGGTCGACCCCCTTGAGCCACGCGCCCTGGGGGCCGATGCGCGTGGCGGTGACGAAGCGGGCGGGCATCTTGGCGGACACCGCCGCCAGGAGCACCAGGACGAAGGCGACGCCACCGACCACCGCCACGGTCTTCATCGGCAAGAGCTCGCCCAGCACTGCAACTGCGCCTGCTGCCAGCCCCAGCACCATGGCGCCCACGAAGGCGCGGCGAAACATCACGCCCTGCGACCAACGTGCGTTGCACGAAGTGCACAGCGGCAGCTCCACCACTTGCCGCGGGGTCTTGTGGTGGAGCAGCCACACCACCGGCGCGAGCACCAGGGTCGCGCCCACGAGGATGGCGGCAGCCGAGTCCCGAAACGAGCGCATCGCCTGGGCCACCAAGGCGCCGCCCAGGCCGCTGACGATTCCGGATCGGGTGTCGGCTTGGAGGAGCGTCTCCTTGCGCCGCGTGACCTTGCCCTTCGGTTGGTTGCGCGCGCCGCACTTCAGACAGGTGAGCGGTAACCGCGCGTCCGGCGCCACCAGCAGTTCGTCCCTCTCCACGCGCCAGCCGCGCGCGGCGCCTTCGGTCACAGGGCGCGCTCGATGCGCTGCACCAGCTCCTTCAGGACCGCGACCCGCGCGTGGTGCTTGTCGTTGGCGCCCACCAGCGTCCACGGCGCCGTCTTGGTGCTGGTGAAGGCGACCATGTCTTTGGCGGCTTCCTCGTAGGCGTCCCACTTCTTCCGGTTGCGGAAGTCTTCGTCCGTGATCTTGAACTGCTTGAAAGGCGTCTCTTCGCGCTCCTTGAAGCGACGCAGCTGCTCGTCCTTGGTGACCGCCAGCCAGAACTTCACGACGATGGCGCCGTTGTCACGCAGCTCCTCCTCGAAGTCGTTGATCTCGCGGTAGGCGCGCGACCATTCCTCGGGCTTGGCGAAGCCCTCGACGCGCTCCACCAGCACGCGCCCGTACCAGGAACGGTCGAAGATGGTGGCCTTGCCTTGCGGCGGAACGTTGCGCCAGAAGCGCCACAGGTACGGGTAGGCGCGCTCTTCCTCGGTGGGCGCCGCGATGGGGATCACCCGGTAAAAGCGCGCGTCGAAGGCGCCGGCCACCCGCCGGATGGCGCCGCCCTTGCCGGCCGCGTCGGAGCCTTCGAAGGCCACCACCAGGCTGCGGTTCTGAAACGCCTTGTCGCGAATCAGCTTGTTCAGCCGGCCCTGGAGCACCGGGATGATCTTCGCGGCCTTCTCCTTCGACAAGCTCTCGGCGCGGTCGAGGTTCGCGAGGGTGGCCTTGCCGCGGTACACGATGGCGGGCTTCTCTGGCTTCTCCGCTTTGCCGGCCTTGCCCTTCGGCTTCTCCGCGAAGGCGTCGTCCACTGCCTGGCAGATGGCCCGTCCGAAGGCGATGTCGCGCTCCTTGATGTCGACCGCCGGGATGAAGTGCCACGGAGCGAACGCCGGGCTGGTGTGCGCCAGCATGGCGTCGCGTGTCTTCGCGTACTTCTTGAAGTTGCGATGCTCCAGCCAGTCGTCGTGGTTGGAGCGCCAGCTGGTGGCCTTGTTCTTCTCGAACGCGTCGAAGCGCTCCCGCTGCTGCTTCTTCTCGAGGTCGAGCCAGACCTTCACCAGGATGGTGCCGTCGTTCACCAGCAGACGCTCGAGCTCCAGGGCTTGCTTCAGCTTCTTCTCGAAGGTCGCCTGGTCGAGCTTGCCCTGGGCCCGGCCGTAGTAGGCCTCGCCATACCAACCCCAGAAGAACACGGCGGTCTTGCCCTTGGGGGGCAGCGCCTGAAAGAAGGCGTGGGTGACCGGCCTCGTGTCGAGCGTCTTGGGGTCGAAGGCCGCCGCCCGCAGGTGACGCGGGTCCATCCACTCGGCCAGGTGTCCGGCGACCTCGCCGCGGCCGGCGCCGGCGTTGCCGGCCAGCACGATGACCAGCGGTCGGGTGCCGGCAGAGAGGAGCTTGGATTGAGCGCCGAGGAGATCGAGGCGCAGGTGTTCGGTGGTGAGCGCGGAGGGCATGCACCCCCGATGCTACGCAGCTACGATCCCATGTGCGAGACGGAAAGGGCGAGCAGTACTTCTGCCGCGTAATAGAGGGGCAAGCCCCAGGCGCGGTTCACGAATCCCTCCTTGACGAAGCGATCGCGCGCCACCGACAGGTCGGAGAGATAGAAGGCTACCGCCCCCACCGCGATGAGCAGGGCCGGGCTGGCCGGTCCGGGGCCGCCGGGCTCCCGCATGGCAGTGGCGAGGGCCGCCGGGACCATCACCGAGATGACTGCAATATACATGACCACCGCGCCCTTGAGCTCGCCGGCGTGAGGCCATAGCCAGCGCCCCACGAATACCGCCGCCACCAGCGTGACGACCAGCAGCCCCTCGAACGGCGGGAACGCAACCCCGCGAACGAAGAACGCCACGGTGAAGGCCACGTGTCCCAGCAAGAACGAGAGAATACCGAGGCGGAAGGGCAAGACCGCCTTGGGTATCAGGAGCACGTCGCCCAGGGCGGCCAGCACCAGGCCCGCGAATATCCACGTGCCGTAGCGGGTCTGGAGCGCGCCCTGCTGGTACGCCAGGGCCACGAAGGCCGCCGACGCCGCCGGCTTGGTGAGCCACTTTCCCAGCTGACTCTGTCGCCGCTCCGCCACGAGCAAGAGGCCAGTGAACACCGCGACGAGGACGACGAAAAGCACGCTGGGAGCCTACCTCATCGGCAGGCTCCCAGCGCGAGCGGAACGCATCGATCCTCAGATGTCCGAGCGGTAGGGACCCTGGGTCGGGAGCGCCGCGGCAGTGCCCTTCTTGGCCATGAACCCCGCCACGCGGGTCGCGACCAGGGTGCCGATGGCCATGAAGCCCACCACCGACCAGACGAAGCCGCCCACCACCGGGATGCTGCCCAACGCCACCAGGAGGAAGCACCCGAGCGCCAGGTGTGCGTAAGGGTTCTGCGTGCGGTGGCGGAGAAGCAGCTCGCCGCCCACCTGGGCCACCGAGACCACCCCGGCCAGCATCGCCAGAAGTCCCAGGCAGAAGCCCACCAGCGCGAGCGGGAAGCCGATGACCGTCACGCAGAGCACCACGAAGGCCGTGACGAAGCCGATGAGGCCCACGATGCCCAGCGCGAAGTTGCGCATGGGCCGGGTGGCCACTTCCAAACGCAGCATCTCCACCCGCCGCCCGGCCAGCGCCAGGAACACCGCGCCCAGCACGAAGAGCGTGGCGAACGACGAGAGCGCGTGGCCGAAGCCGTCCCGCGCGCGGTGTAGCAAGGCCTTGGGCGGATCGTCGTGCTCGAAGGAGACCTTGGTGCCACCCTTGTCGGCCTTGTCGCTGCGGTTCACGTCGCCCTTGATGACCGATCGCTCGCCGCGGGTGAGCACGCCGCCCACCACGCCCACGTCGCCCTCGATGCGCGCGTCGTCCTCCACGTGCATCGACCCTCCGATGGCCGTGGCGTCGCCCTTGATCAGCGCGCCCGCGTGGATGCGCGCGGAGCCACCGGTGACCACCAGATCGCCGGTGACCTTGCCGTACACGTCCACCGCGCCGCCGAACACGCTCACGTCGTGCACGGTCTCGCCCTTCTCGATGCGCAGGCTCTGCCCCTTCACCATGCGGTCCGGGCCCACGGCGTCACTCGGCGGCTCGGCGTGGGGCGGGTCGGTCTCGATGATCTTGGTCGCGGCGGGAACCGGATCGGCCTTGGCCTCGGCGACCTTGGTCGCGCCGCTATCGGCCTCCGGGTCGCGTGCCACCCGGAGAATGCCCCCGTCGCGGGTCGCCACCAGGTTGCCCTCGGCGAAGATGGCCTCGAGCACGCGATCGGCGCGCTCGTCGCGCACGTGGAGGGTGACCGTGCCGCCCAGCGGCTCCGGGATCACCAGGCTCCAGCCGGCCTTGTCGGCCAGCTGCTCGAGCGCCTCGTCGACGCTCACGTGCTTCACGTCGAGCGAGACCTTCTTCTCGTCCTTGGGCCAGGTGCCGGCCTTGCGCAAGGCGGCCTCGGCATGGCCTTCGGTCACCGTGCCGAGGGAAAGGGCCGCGAGAAGGGAGAAGACACCGATGTTCTGCAGTTTCATGGTCTTGTTCACGCTTTTCATGACGGTCTCGTTTCGGAAGTTCTTGGCGGCGCTCATCCCACGGCCCGGGTCTTTCGCCGCACCAGCCACGCGCTGGTCGCCAGCATCAGGAGCGCGCAGGCCACCGTGATGGTGGTCCACAGGGCGCCGGCCTCGCCGGAGGCGCCGCGGAGCGCCAGCGGCAGGGAGCGGGTGAGCACCGAGGAGCTCTGCACCAGGCCGAAGGTGGAGCGCTCCACGTCTTGGAGCGACAGCACGACGCCGAAGGCTCCGGCCACGGTGGCGCCCAGGAGCCATCGCCAGGGCAGGCGCGGCGCTTCCTGCGAGAGCGCGGGCCCGTGGGCGGCGAGGGTGGCGCCCACGAAGGCGCTGCGCTCCGCGGCTTGCCCCAGACGTCCGAGGCAGGTCTCGCAGCCGTCGACGTGCGCGAGCACCTCGTCGCCCACCGCCGCGTCGGCGGCGTCGGCCATCGCGGCGAGCGCCGCGTCGGTCACGTGTCCATCGTCGAGAAAGAAGGCGTTCATCGGTCCTCCGACAGCTTTTCGACCAGGTGCGCGCGGCCCCGCGCAATCCAGGTGGCCACGGTGCCCAGGGGAACACCCAGCCGCCGCCCGGCCAGCGCCAGGAACACCGCGCCCAGCACGAAGAG
>JABFRG010000356.1 GCA_013141295.1 Polyangiaceae bacterium | reverse complement strand
TCGCTGCCCTCGTCGCCGATCCCGATGCCACCATCGCGCGACTTCTCGGCCCGGCCTTCCGCTCGCGCTCCAGCTCGCCGCGCGAGCTTCGGGCCATCCACACCAAGCGGGCGACCGCGGACACGGTGCCCCTCGCGCGGCGGGCCGCGGCGCTGGAGCGACAGCGCGACGCGATCCTGGCCGACCCCTCTCGCTCCACGTCGGCGGAGAAGCTCGCACGCATCGCGGCCAAGGTGGAGCTCGCGGCCCGGCGCACTCGGCTCGAGAACTGGATCGACGCGCTCGAACGGGCCATCGACCGGGAGCTCGACGCTATCCTCGATCTGGGCGAGCTCACGCGGTCGCCGCTGCTCCGCGCTCCGCGAACCCGCGAGTGCATCGTGGGAATTCTCGGGCTCGACCCGCCGAGCCGCGCCATCGCACGCATGGTGCTCAGGGCTCGGTTGGAAGGCGAAGCGTGGGACTTCCGCGCGCACCCGGCGAATGCCGCGTTCATCGCTTCGCTCGTCCGCCGCGGCGTGGATCCCGCGCCCTGGCTCGACGGTATCGGCGCAGTGGTCGAGAGCGCCCCCGACGTGGGCAAGGTCACCCTGGCGCTGGAGGACGATCCGCTGGAGATCCTCGAGATGGGCAAGCACTTCGGCACCTGCCTTTCGCCCACCGCCTTCAACTACTTCTCGGTCTTCGCCAACATCGTCGACGTCAACAAGCGCGTGCTCTACGCCCGCGACGCCCGGGGCAAGGTGCTCGGCCGCTGCCTCATGGCGCTCACCACAGCCGGCGGCATCCTGACGTTCCACGCGTACCGGCACGGCCCCATGGACTTCGAGGGCATGGTGAAGCGCTTCGCCGGCGAGCTTTCGCGTCGCATGGGAGTGACGGTGCTGGCGTCCGGCAAGGTGAAGGTCCTGGTGGCCCCCGATTGGTACGACGACGGCCCGGTGGACCGCAGCGGACGCCTTTCGTTCCTCGAAGCCGGGTCGGAATTTCGCGCCGCCCTCGGAACCGTCGCCCTGCCCGAGGTGCGCGCCCTCTGCGAGCGATCCATGGCGCCGCTCGGGCCCAGCGAGCTCACCCTTCCTTCGGTGCTCGAGCTCCCGGAGGTCGCGGCCCGGCCGGAGCTGGCGGTGGCGTTCGCACCCATGATCGCCGGGCTTCATGCGATACCCGAGCACCTGCTGATGCGGCTCGCCCACCTGCTTCACGCGGCCGGGCGCACCGATCTGCTGGAAGAGGACGCGGTCTTCGGCGCGGTGAGCCGGCTCGAGCGGTCCACCAGCGGCGTCTCGGGCCCGCTGCTCCGCAAGCTGGCGCCGCTGTTCCCCTCGAGCACGCTGCGACTCCTGCGCCAGACGCGTGAACGGGGCGTGCGCAGCCTGGAGGACGAGTGGAACGCGCATCGCATCCTCGCCGCGGCCGAGGCCATGCGCGCGCTGTTTCGCGAGCGAAAGGCCCTCGAGCTCTATCGTTTGGCGGTGAAGAAGGGCCTCTCCAATGCCGACCGCGCCCACTGCCGCACGCAGATGAAGGCGCTGAAGCAGGCGGTCACGCGAGCGACGCGACCAGCCGGGTGAGAACCTCGACCACGCGCGACACTCGCTCCAGCCGCAGGCGTCCTTTGGGGCACACCACCCAGATGCGAATGGGCGCGAAGGTCCACGCCGGAAGCACCTGCACCAGCGTGCCAGCGTCCACCGCGCGCCGCACCTCGGCCGCCGGACGCACCCCGATGCCGAAGCCCGCGTAGAGAATTTCCGCCTGCAGGCGCGCATCGCTGCACTCGAGCCGCCCCGCGACCGGTGCGTTCACGCGTTTCCCATTCCGGTGCACCAGCGGCCAGCTGCGCTCCGGCTCCGCCCCCAGCTTGCGAATGCACTCGTGGTCGGCGAGCTCCCGCGGCGTCCGCGGAAGGCCGAACTTGCGCACGTAGCCGGGCGCCGCCGCGAGACCGAAGGCGCTGTCGCCGATGGGCTTCGCCACCAGCGAGCTGTCCTTCAACGTGCCCACCTGCACCGCGAGATCGAACCCCTGTCCGTGCACATCGGCGTCCTCGTCGACCACGGCCACCTGCATGCGCAACCCGGGCTCCGCCAGGAGAAGACGCCCGAGCTCCTCGCCCAGACCGAAGCCGTGGAACGCCGAGCGCACCGCGACCCGCACCCGTCCGCCCAGGCTCTCGGCGCCCGCGGTGGCGGCCAGCGCGTGATCCGCCGCCTGCAGCAGGGGCTCCGAGGCGAGCAAGAAGCGCTCGCCCTCTTCCGTGAGTCGGAACCGGCGCGTGGTGCGATCGGCGAGGCGAACGCCCACCGCGCTCTCCAGCGCGGCCAGCCGCTGGCTCAAGCGATTCTTGTTCTGCTGAAGAATCCGCGCTGCCGCGCTGAGCCCGCCAGAGGCGACGATCTGACGAAAGAGACGGACGTCTTCCAGCGAATCGAGGGGCATGGGTCATTGTCTCCGATTTCGATACGGTTCGTATGAAATGTGCCGTCTTCACGGACAGTGCTCCCGGGGCCATTCTCCCTCCACCGCCGCACGATGCGCGGTCACGAAAGGGAACACGCATGAATCTCGTAGCCCAAGAGCTCCCCGCAGCACCCGCGCGCCTCGCGCCGCTCCAAGTGGAGGCCCAGTTTCGTCTCGACGTGCCGGCCGAGGAGGCCTTCGATCTGGTGGTGAATCGCCTGGGCGAGTGGTTCGCTGCGGTGCGAAGCGTCACCTGGGATCACGCGCGGTCCCGCCGTGGAACCCACCTCCTCGGCGCGTGCTCGCAGCGCATCTGCGACTTCGAAGGCAAGGCGCTGGTGGAAGACATTCTCGAAGTCGAGCCGGGGCGCCGATACGTCTACAGCGTCGACATGGATCGCTCGCAGCTGAAGATGCCCCTGCGCAACCACCGGGGCTCGTTCGCGATCGAACCACGGGGAACCGGATGCGTGGTGGTGTGGCGCCAGCACTTCGACGCGCGCTGGTTCGTTCCGGCGGCGATCCTCCGGTGGCAAATGCGTGACAAGATGATGCGACCCGCCGTGGAAAAGCTGGTCGAGCTCTGCGGCGGCATGCTGGTCTCGCTGGTGTGAGCGTGCACGGCGCCACCCCAGGCGCGCCGGTTGCATCTACCTCTCTCGGCGCATCACGTAACGAACCCCCCAACGGCGGCGTATTGATCCGCACGCTACCCAGGATTTTTCGATGACCCAGGCAATATGCGGTTGTTTCCGCGAGAACGGACTGCCGAGCGCGGCCCGGCGCGCCGATGATGCGTCCCGTCACGTTCGTTGCCGCGCGTCACAAGAGGGGCACAATGCCTCGCTCGGTGGGTGGTCATGAGTGCCCGTGCCCGCATCCTCCAGGGGTACCGTCGCGTGCGTGCGGCCACCGAAGCCCTGGTGGCCCCCCTCTCCGCCGAGGATCAGGGGCTCCAGTCGATGCCGTCGTGCAGTCCCGCGAAATGGCATCGCGCCCACACCACCTGGTTCTTCGAAACCTTCGTGCTGGGGCCACGCGGCGTTCGGCCGCATCGCGAGAGCTGGGGCCCGCTCTTCAATTCGTACTACGTGGCTGTGGGTCCGCGCAGCCCTCGCCCGAAGCGCGGCATGCTCTCGCGCCCCTCGGCGGCCGAGGTCGACGTCTATCGCCAGGCGGTCGATTCCGAGGTTGCCCGCGTGGTCGAGACGGAACCGGAGGAGACGCTCGGCGCCCTCGGTGGGCTCGTGGCGCTGGGGCTGGCCCACGAACAGCAGCACCAGGAGCTGCTCCTCACCGATCTGCTCAATGCCTTCGCCGATAGCCCGCTCGCCCCGGTTTACGCGCCGCCGAACCGGCCGGTGCGCCACGCCGAAGCTCCGCCGCTCGACTTCGTCGCCTTCGCGCGCTTCGAAGGCGGCCTCGTGGAGCAAGGCGCCGCAGCGGGCACCGAGTTTCGCTTCGACAACGAAGAACCCCGCCATCGCGTGTATCTTGCACCGTTCGAGATCGCGATGCGCGCGGTCACGGTGCGGGAGTGGAAGGCGTTCGCCGACGCCGGTGGGTACACCACGCCCGGACTGTGGCTCTCGGAAGGCTACGACTGGGCGACGCAGAACGAGGTTCGCGCCCCGCTCTACGCCCGCCGCGAAGGCAGCGAGCTCCTCGCATACGGCCTCGGCGGCCTTCGCATCTGCCACGACGACGAGCCGATCTCGCACGTGAGCTACTACGAGGCCGACGCCATCGCGCGCTTCTTGGGCGCGCGGCTCCCCACCGAAGCCGAGTGGGAGCACGCCGCCGCAGGTCTCGACCCGGACGCGGGCAACTTCGCCGACGACGGCGCGCTGGGCCCGCTACCCTTTTCCGTCGCTCCGGAGGCGCGAGCCTCGACCGGAGCGAGCGGCCTCTCGCAGATGTTCGGTGACGTGTGGGAGTGGACCAGCTCCGCCTACGGCCCCTACCCGGGCTTCGCGCCGGACCCGAGCGCGCTCGGTGAGTACAACGGCAAGTTCATGGTGAACCAGCAGGTGCTGCGGGGCGGCTCGTGCTTCACCCCGCGCGGCCACGTGCGCGCCTCGTATCGAAACTTCTGGCATCCGGATACTCGCTTTCAAATGACGGGGCTCCGCCTCGCACGAACGGTGCAATCATGATGACGCGAACCGATATGGCAACCGCGGTGAAGAACGGCCTGAAGGCCGAGCGAAAGACGCTCCCCCCGGTGCTGTTCTACGATCAGCGGGGCTCGGCGCTCTTCGAGGAGATCACCGATCTCGCGGAGTACTACCCGACGCGCACCGAGCGCGACATCTTGCGAGCAAA
>JABFRG010000706.1 GCA_013141295.1 Polyangiaceae bacterium | reverse complement strand
CGTCGTCGCCGGCCCCGTCCTCCACCCCGGTGCCGCTCGTCTTCGAGGGTACCTTGGTGCCGTCCTCACGGGCGTACATGGCCGCCACCACGACCGCGGCGGTGAGCAGCGTCCCCGCCACCGCGCCCACGAAGAACGATCGCCGACGCGGCGGAGAGGGCGACTTGGCGCCGCTCACCTCGCCCCAGGTGACGCCGGTGTCGGCGCTGAGCTTGGGTCCGGTGGACGCCGCCACCGCGCCGCTCCCACTCACGCCGCCGGGCGCCAGCGCACCACTGCTCGGCTCCACCGCGCCGCTGTCGATGGTATCGACGAACGAACGCCATGGGCGATCCACCACCCCGCGCTCGGCGCTGCGCGAGAAAGGCTCGAGCTTGGCGGCGAACTCGGCCACCGACGACCAGCGTCGGGAGACGTCCTTCTCCAGGCAGCGCGACACGATCTCCGACAGCTCGGGCGGTACGTGCGGACGGATGTCGGCGAGCTTCGGGTGCGGCTCGGTCATCACCTTCACGCAGAGCTCCGGCACCGTGTTGGCGTCGAACGGCAGCTCCCGCGCCAGGAGCTGGTGCAAGATGACCCCGAGGGACCAGATGTCGCTCCGCGGATCGGCCTCGCGGGCGCCGCGCATCTGCTCCGGCGACATGTACAGGGGCGAGCCCAGTACCACGGTCGAGTCGGTGAGCACCTTCTGCGCGGAGCCGCCTATCTCCTTGGCGATGCCGAAATCGAGCACCTTGACCAGCGGCATGCCGTTGAGGCGCCGGCACAGAAAGAGGTTTTGCGGCTTCAGATCTCGGTGCACGATGCCGTGCGAGTGGGCTTCCACCAGCGCCTCGCAGGCCTGCAGCACGTACTCCACCGCGTCCGGCACCGCGATGGGCGCGTCGCTCTCCACCGTCCGGCCGAGGTCGTGGCCGTCCAGGTACTCCATGGCGATGTAGGGCGTGCCGTCCTCCAGCGCGCCCGCGTCGTAAATGCGCGCCACGTGCTCGCTGGTGAGGCGCCCGGCCGCCTGCGCCTCGCGGAGGAACCGCAAGGTGAAGTCGCCGGCGCCCTTGTGCCCCTCGGCATGCGCCGCCGGCCGGACGAACTTCAGCGCGACACGGTTGTGCACCGCCAGATGCGTCGCGGCCACGACGACGCCCATGCCGCCCGCGCCCAAGATGCGATCGACACGATACTTACCCGCGACGATGTCGCCGACGGATGCGGGCGATGATCGAGGTTCGACCATACTGAACGCGATCCTAGCACCGGTTCGCGCTCCTCGCGGCCAAAACATGGCCCCGGGCGAGCCCGCGATACTGAACGGGCCTCAGTTGGGGCCGGCGGAGCCGAACGCGAAGGCCTGCTCGAAGCCGAAGAAGAACGCGACCGCCGAGCTCCCGGCGGGGAGCGGCCGGGTCAGCGGGAACCCGAGATCGCCGCGAAAGACCACCCGATTGAACTGGGGGATGAGGAGCCGGAAGCCGACGCCGGTGGACTGCTTGGGCCGCAGGTTCCGGAAGCCGTCGAAGGCGTCGCCGGCGTCGTAGAAAACGGCGCCCCCCAGTGCCAGCGACCACAGGTGGATGGGCCGGGTGCGGAACTCCACGTTGTAGACCACCGAGTCCTCGCCCAGGAAAGCGCCGGTGGGATAGCCCCGGAGCCGCGTGTCGCCGCCCAGGCTCGAGGAGGAGCGCAGGTAGTTCCGCAGGCGGTCGTACATGCCGGCGTCGAACACCAGGCGACCGATGCCGAAGCGCGGGGTGACGATGCGCAGACGGAGGTCGATGGCCGCGTCGTAGATCTGGTTGCCGTCGAGCTCGGCGAAGGTCTCGAAGGAGGCGCGGGCCAGGCCGTTGCCCAGCGGCACCGTGTACTGGGTGGAGGCGTAGAGCCCCAGGAACGTGCGCGACGACCCGAGCCCCTCCAGCACCGGGTAGGCCTGCAGGTACGTGTCGTGGCCGAGGCGGTAGTCTTCCTGGAGCGCCAGCGTCTCGAAGTCGGTGATGCGGTGAAAGCGCGTGGTGTACGTGTGATACGTGGCGCCCGGCCCGACCCGAGTGTCGTCCCGAGGTACGAACTTCAGGAACGTGTCCACGGAGCGGCGATCGTACGGCGCGAGATCGAAGGTGCTGAAGCTGCGGGTGGTCACGCCCGCGGTGACCGAGATGTCGTTCTTGACCGCCCAGCCGAAGGAGCGGGTGAATCCGGCGTTGGCGATGGCGCTCCGGGCCCGGTACTCGAAGGGCACGCGCTTGTCGGCGGGTACCGTGGTGGCCCCCACCCGCAGGAGCTTGGCGTTGGAATAGCGCCGGGTGACGGCGTTGGAGTAGCTGGCAGCGCCGGACCAGGCCCATTCGGTGCGCGTGGTGTAGAGCGACTGCCCCACCGAGACGCTGGCGGCCGACCCTTCCGGCTCGGTGGTGCGGTTGTTGAGCACCAGGCTGGCGCTGGCGGTCGCCCCCACCAGCGAGGTGCCGAAGCGGGGAATGCTGTATCCTACACCGAGCGCGAGCGACTCGGGCTTGTAGGAGAAGAGCAGCGAGGCGGTGTGGTGCTGCCCCGCCAGGTTGGTCTCCGAGGGCTTGATGACCAGGGTCTCGATGCCCGCCGAGGTGCCCGAGAAGCTCGCCAGGTACCCCGGCGGCCCGACCACCGAGGCGACCGCCACGCCGCGGGCGGTGCCCTCGAATCGCGGCGAGCCCGGCAGCGAGAGATCGTAGTTGAGACGCAAGCTCCACACGTCCTTGGTCATCACCAAGATGCGCACCTTGCCCGGCGTCTTGCTGCGGAGCGCGAGGCCGATGGCCACGGTGATCTGCGGCAACCGCCGCAGGTTGCGCTCGGTCTCGTCGAGGTTCACCTGGCGAAACGGCTCCCCTTCCTTGAGGAGCAGCTCGCGCTGGACGATGCGTTCCTTGGTGGTGGTGTGCAGGGCGTTGAGGGGCCGCCGCGCGAACTTGGGCACCGGGTCGCGGGCCTCGAGGACGTCGAGGCGGACGATCTGGATGGCTTCGACGATCTTCCCCTCGGGCTCGGGATCGACGCCGTCGAAGTCGTCCTTGCCCAGGGCGAGCGCCACCGTGTCGCGCTCGTAGCGCGAGAGCCGCGCGACGCTGGGCGGCAGCGGCTTGTCCGCCTCCTTCTCCTTCGTCTGCTTCGGCTTCGCGTCGTCGCCGGGCGCGCCGTTGGGTGCGGCCGAGGCTCGCGCCTCCGGAGCGACGGGAGCGCCTGCCGGATCGGCCGCACGCGCGGCACCGGCCCACGCCAGCACACCGAGAGAGACCGCGAGCGGGAGTGCTCTGTCGCGCAAGGGCAAGATGGCCCCGGATGCTACCGTACAAAAGCGAACGCGGGCGCCACCATTTGCGATGGTGACACCCGCGCAATGCGAGAGCCGGAGCTACTTCTTCGGGGCCGGCTTGCCGGGGAGGCCCTTGGGCGCGGCGCTGGTCTTGGGCGCGGCGCCGCCGGCGCTGGGCTTGGCCGAAGCAGACGCGGAACCCGAGGCCGCTGCGGCGGCAGCGGGGCCGGCGATCCAGGCGCCCTTCTTGCCGAGCATGTCCATCTCGCAATCCTTCTTCCGCTCGTCGGCGGTCATCGTGAAGGCATCCTTCTTCGCCGGAAGGTAGTAGCGGGTGGTGCGCCCCTCGGGGAACACGCACGAGCCCACCAGGTTGGCGGAGGGACAGCCGGCGGTGGCGTACTTGCCCTTCATGCTGTCGCACATCGACTTGTGCATGTCGGCCACGTCGGTCACCGAGTAGTCGTCGCAGGAGTTCAGCTCTTCCGACTTGTCGCAGCTGTACTTGATCTTGCTGGCTTCCGGCGCCTTGC
The DNA here is from genome assembly GCA_013141295.1 of Polyangiaceae bacterium. Lineage (GTDB taxonomy): Bacteria > Myxococcota_A > Polyangia > Polyangiales > Polyangiaceae > JABFRG01. The sequence continues at coordinate 969 of JABFRG010000706.1, read as the reverse complement.
GATCCTTGGCGGCGGCGGCGGAAGCGCCGTCGGTCCACTTGCCCTTGGTGATGGGGTTCTTCTCGCAGTCGTCCTTGGCGTCGGCGGTGGTCTGGTTCATGCCGTTGCCTTCGTAGACGTACTCCTTGTCACCGCTCTCCTTGACGCAGGTGCCGATGAGCTTGTCCTTGGAGCAGGACTTCTTCTCGTAGGTCCCGCCGGCGGTCTTGCAGAAGCCTTCCGCGAGCCCGAGGGCGCTGTCCTTGTATTCCTCGCAGGAGCCCTCGGAGGGCTTGTTGCAGCTGCCGCCCTTGGGAGCGTCCGGAGAGGCGTCGTCCTTCTTGCCGCAGGCGGCGAGCGCAAAAACCAGGGCCATCGAGGCGAGAGAGAGTGAACGTTTCATGGGTCCTCCAGGGGCACGCTCACCCGGTGAGCGGCGCGAATTCTTGTGTGTTTACGCTCGACGCCCAGGTTCCTTCCCATCGAGGGAGCAACCTGGGCGCGCGCGAAGCAGGTGGTCGAGAGATTCGACCCGTGTACTGTTCAGGTAATCGGAAGAAGCGGGGCGATGAGCAGCGAGACGACGCTCATGACCTTGATGAGGATGGAGATACCGGGGCCCGAGGTGTCCTTGAAGGGATCGCCGACGGTGTCGCCCACGACCGCGGCCTTGTGCGCGTCGGAGCCCTTCTTGTGGCCGGGGAGGCCACCCTTCTCGATGAACTTCTTGGCGTTGTCCCAGGCGCCGCCGCCGTTCGCCATGATGAGCGAGAGCGTGGAGCCGACGGCGAGCGCGCCGGCGAGCGCGCCAGCGAGGGCCGCCGCACCGAAGAGGAAGCCGATGACGACCGGAGAGAGGACGGCGACCGCACCGGGGACGACCATCTCGCGGATGGCGGCCTTGGTGGCGATGTCGACGATGGCCTTGGGCTGCGGCTCGACGCCCGGCTTGCCCTCGAGGAGACCCGGGATCCCGCGGAACTGGCGACG
>JABFRG010000034.1 GCA_013141295.1 Polyangiaceae bacterium | reverse complement strand
TTGCCGAGGGGATCGAGGAGCAGGCTCACCACCGACGCCATGGACTCCACGAGCTCCGAGCACTCGCCGCGCGGCGCCGTGAGCTCCCGACGGCCGATGACGTTGCCGTCGGCGCCCCGGAGCACCACCTCGCCCCGGAGCTTTTGCTTGTCATCGCGCAGCGTGGCGACCACCGTGCGGGCCGCACCGGTCTCGAACGGATCGAGCCCCAGCCGCGCTGCTACGCGGTCGCGGAACGTGCGCTCGCCGGGGCACGAAGCGAGCGACGAGACGTTGGCGAACTCCAGCCGCGCGGTAGGCTTTTCGTCTTCGGCCCGGGCCAGCGTAGGCACCAGCGCCCCGGCGATACCGAGGAGCACGAGCGTGGGGACCGCACGACGGAGCACGCTGCATTGCGTACCCTTTTTCGGGACCCGTTTGCGAAATGATTCGCGGCCGCACTTTTCTTCGACGGAACGCCGCGGCGCCGACAATCCCCGGGCATGAAGCCGACTTTGCTTTGCCTCTTCGCGGCGACCCTCTCCGGTTGCTCCCTCTTGCCCATGATCCAGACCGGAGGCGCCGCCGGCGGCGGCTACGATGGCGACGAGTGCAACGAGGTGCGGCAGACCGAGGCCCTGGCCCAGGAGGCGCACGGGAGCGGCTCGGTGGAGGTCGCCAAGACGCCGCGGGAGCGCGCGCTCGTGGCCCTGTGTCCAGAGCTGCCGTTCGACGCTCACGACGCGGCCGGGCGCGGTTACGCCGGCACTCGCTACCAGCGGCGATCGCTTCCCCGGCCGGAGGATATTCACGCGGACTTCGATCTCCGGCATCCGACCATGCTCGACGCCACGTCGCTGATGTTCGCCGTGGTGCAGCCGGGACGAGATCGCCGGCATTTGCACGGTCACACCGGTCCGCTCACCATCGAAAAGCCCTTCGGCAACGAGCGCGCCGAGCGCGAGGAAACGGCGGTGGGCATGGCCGCGGTGTACGCCAGCTTCCTCGACGACGGCGCCCTCGATCGAGAGCTCGCGGCCACGCAGCTCCCGGCCGAGGCGCGGCAGCACTACAAGGCCCAGGTGCAGGCCGCGAAGCAGAACGTGGACGCGCTTCTGGCCGCCATGACGCCCACCGTGCGCAAGGTCGTCTACGAGATTCCGCTGCACATCGCGCAGGACCTTCGCAAGGAGTACGAGGCCAAGAAGAACTTCGGCGCGCGCCTCGACGTGCTCGCCACCCAGGCCGACGAAGCCCGCAAGGGCGGCGGCAACCCCTCGAAGGTCGCGCAGGAGCTCACGCAGCTACGGAGCGACGTGGTCACCGTGTGCGGCGCCACCGAGGAGTGCACGTATCATCCGCTGTACGCGGAGATCACCCACGAGCTCGCCACCCTCTACGTGGCCACCAAGCAGGTGGACCTGGCGCGCGCCGAGAGCGCTCTCCTCACGCGCAAGGACTCCATGAAGCGCACGTTCCAGCCTGCGGTGTACGCCGCGCAATACGAAGCCGGTGAGCGGTCCACCAAGGCGCTGCAGGCGAAGAAATCGGCGAGCAAGCTCGACCCCAAGCTGGCCAAGGCCATGGACGCCGACGCTCCGGTGAGCTTCTCGTTCGCCGACTTCTTCCAGGCGGGCTCGAGCTTGCCGTTCCTGGCGTCGGCGTTGGGCGAGGGCAATCCCACGCCCGTCTCCGGTTACGTGCAGGCGGTGTCGCGCAAAGGCGACAAGAGCCTCGTGGAGTTCAAGACCGAGTACCAGAGCGTCGACGTGCCGACCAACTGCTACACCACCGGTCGCATCGCGCGCATCCAGTCGGACGGCCGCATCGAGTACGAGGAGAATTGCCAGTACCGCACCGAGCGTCAGGCGCTCCCCAAGCCGGAGCCCATCCTCATACCGAGCCGCGAGGCCGCGGGCATCAAGCCCGGTGAGCTCGTCCGCATCTGGGGCAGCAAAGACGGCGTGGTGGAGCAGGTGCACGAGACCAAGAACGGTGGCCTCGCGCTGGTGCAGCTCCGGGGCGATCGCGTGCGCGGCGAGAAGGCCGAGCGCCCGCAGAAGAGCTCGGCGGGGACCAGCGCCGCACCCAAGGATCCGCGGCCGGCCGACGCGCCCCCGGCACCCGCTTCCACGGGTCCGATCGCCCGCGAAGCGGGTCGTCTCGCCCGGTGACCGCGCCGCTCAGCGCTTCTTCGCGCTCACGAAGGGGATCGCCGCCGACTGTTTCATCCACGTGGTGAGCCGTCGGGCGTCGATCTCCGCCACGCGCGCCAGCTCCACGCCGCGCGTCGACTTGCCCATGCCGATGGGGGTGACCGGAGGCTCCGGCGACAGCTCCGTGCCTCGAATGAACATGACCTTGAGGTGGCCCACGAAGGCTCCCGACGAGAAGCACCACCCGCCCTCGACCCCGTAGTAGGCCATGCCCCACTTCACGGCGCGGACGACGCCGGGGACTGCCTTGGCCGCGAGCGCATCCACGTGCCGCGCCAGGGTGCGTTGCGGCTCCGGCAGGCTCTCGATGTACGCGAGCACGGGGCCGTCGCCTTCGGCCGCCTTCGCCGGGCTGGCCTTGCCGGTCATGGCGACCAAGAGCGCAGGCTTCGTGTCGCGCGTCTTGCGCGGAGCCGACGTCTTGGCGGCGGACGCGCGCTTCGCGGGTTTCTTCCGAACGGTCGTCATGCGCTCGTACCTTTACAGTGAACCATTGGGTTCAGTTTTACGACACTGGGACTTTTCGCGCAAGGCTCGTGCGTCATCGGTCCGGCGCGCAGCAGCTGGTAGCATCGGGCGGTGACTGCGTTCCTCGTCCTCGCTTGCTTGTGCGTGGCGGGGTTGCTCGCCGCCGTGCTCTTCGCCGCCGTGACCTTCGCGCTGACCCCGTTCGCGCGCGTCTTCGCGTCGAAGGTGGTGGTGGGCTTCGGGCCGCGACTCCTTTCGCGACGGGTGCGCGGGACCGAGATCGAGCTCCGCCTCGTTCCGTTCCTGTCGTCCGTCGACCTCGTCGGGGCCAACCCGTTTGCGACGCCGGAGGAGATCGCGCGCGCTTCCGTCGAGATGCCGGCCGGGCGCCTGCGGTGGACCGAGGCCCCGCGCTGGCGTCGCGTCGTCGCGTTCGTCGTCGCGCCGCGGGCGGTGGTGGTGGCGTTGCCCGTCCTGTTCCTGGGGCCCGCGCGGACGTTTCACCACGTGGTGTCGGGCATCGGCGAGATCTTCGCCGGGGCCGTGAGCCCGTTCGACACGGCACGGCGCATTCTCGTCGCAGCGGCGTTCGTCGTCACCAGCGAAGGCGTCCCCACGCTGGTGGCGCTGTGCCTCTGCAAGATGACCAGCTTCGCCATTCTCGGACTGCCCGCCGACCTGCCCTTCGCCATGGTGCGAGCGCCGAACCAGACCGTGGCCAAGCTGCGCGCGGTGTGGATGCTGGTGTGGTTCGTGCCGTACGCCGCCTGGATCGTGGCGTGGGTGGCCTGGGCGCTGCGTGGTGGCTAGGTCTTGGTGGCGAGCCAGAGCACGTGAATGTAGTTTCCACCTACCCGGGCGGGGACGCGCTTTTTCCGGGCATGGAAGCCACCGCGGCGCAGCCGCTTGGTGAAGGTGCCGTCGTCGTAGGTGGACCACAGCGAGAGCACGCCCCGGGGCCGGAGCGCCTGGGCCACCGACTGAAGGCCGGCATCGGTGTAAAGTGCATCGTTCGACTGTGCGGTGAAGGCCAAAGGCCCGTTGTCGACGTCGAGGAGAATGGCGTCGTAGGCGTCGTGGGCGCTCTCCAGCGTGCGGCGGACGTCCTCGGTGCGCACCCAGGTTCGCGGATCGTCGAGCGGGTGGCCGGCGAGGTGACCCAGGGGCCCACGATTCCACTCCACCACCTCGGGCAAGAGCTCCGCCACCTCCACCGTGGCGTCCTTGGGCAAGATGTCGAGCGCCGCGCGCAGGGTGTAGCCCATGCCGAGGCCGCCCACCAGGACCCGTGCCTTGGGGTGCGCCTCGAGGTGGGCGCAGCCCAGCACCGCCAGTTGCTCCTCGGAGTAGTGGGCGCTGCTGTTCATGAGCACCACGTCGTTGACGCTCACCGAGTACTCTTCGCTCTTTCGCCGCAGCGTGAGCTCTTCTCCCGTCGGGAGCGACACCAGACCCAGTTGCTCCCAGGGAATCATGGGAAGCTTCTACACCGGATCCTGCGGGAACCGGATGCAATCGCCGTTCATCCGCGGGCGCGCCGCAGGTAGCCCTCGATCATGGCCTTGGTCTTGGCCTCGATCTGCGCATCGAGCTCCGCCGAAGCCTTCTTTCCCAGTGCCCCCGCCAGCGGCTTCTTCCCGAGCGCCCACACCACGGTGATGCCCAGCGAAGCCACCAGGGCGAACTCGAGATCCTCGCGCGGCGCCCCGGAGCGCGCTTCGAGGGCGTCGGCCAAGAGGCGAAGGCCCTGCACGCGGTGGGAGAAGAAGTCTTGCTCGCCGGAGCGCCCGCTGAGCATGGCCCAGGTGGCGAGGCGGATGGTGAGGGGATCGGCCGCCGTGCTCCCCACGGTCTTGCGGTAGGCGGCCAGCATGGCGCTGGTATCGGCGCTGGCGATGACGGAGACGATCTCTGCCACCAGCGCGGCGCGCATGCGCTCGAAGCGTCGCTCCAAGGTCGCCTCCACCAGCTTGGCGTAGGTGCCGAAGTAGTGGGTGACGAGCGCGTGGCTCACGCCGGCCTCGCGAGCGACGTCCTTGAGGCCCACCACGTCCGGCAGGTGCTCGGTGAACACGCGCTCGGCCGCGTCGAGGATGATGGCGCGCGCTTCGTCCGGCGAGCGACGGGTACGCTTCGGGGG
>JABFRG010001020.1 GCA_013141295.1 Polyangiaceae bacterium | reverse complement strand
CCCACTAGCACAGCCGAGACGGCCTGTCAGGCCGGGAGCGAACCGCGGCGAGGCCGGTCGCGCGACGGCCTTCTTTTTGGCTGGCGCTTGCCTGGATGCTACACTCAATTTCGTGCCAAGAACCCAGGCCCTGGTGACCCCCGAAGAGTGGCTCGAGCGAGCCATGGCAGCGCGTTCTTCGGCGCTTCGCGAGCGACATGCGAGGCAGGGACTGGCGTCTCGCAGCCCCATCGATCGCACCACCCACGCGATGCTCTTGCGCCAGCTCTACCTCTCCCTCTTCGAGGAGCGACGCTTCGGCGAGGCCCACGAGATCGCCGTGCAGGCATCGGAGCTGGCGGTGCTCACCGACGTGCTCCTCCAGGATGCCGCGCGGGCAGCGCTTGCGGATCACGATCTCGAGGCCGCGCTCCTCCACCTGCGCTCGGCGGCGCGCAAGGGTCCCGCTTCGCGCCGACCGTTCCATCTCTGGACGCTGGGCTCCATCCTCTTTCTGGCGCAACGCTACGACGAGGCGACCCGGGTGCTCGCGCAGGCAGCGCGCTGGGGCACCCGCGACAAGCCGCTCTACCGGGCCCATCTGGCGCTGGCGAAGATCGCCTCCGGCGGCCGGGCCGACAATCTCGAGGAGACCATCCGCGATCTGGCGGAGGCACCATGTGGTCAGGGGTATGGACGCTTCGTCCTCGGCCATCTGGCATACGCCGCCGCCGAGTGGGGCCCGGCCAAGCGCTACCTCGAGGCTTTCGTGCGCAGAACCGCGGCTTCTCCCCCGCTTCAATCGATCGCGCTGGCGGGCGAGGTGGCGATGGCCAAGGCCACGCTCGCGAAGATGTCGGCGAACTGACACCGTGAACGCGCGGGCGATGTCTGTCGCCATCACTCGTCGTTGCCGTGACGCAATGTGCGCGTTGCGCAAAAAAGCGGGCGCGTAACGAGTGCGAGGCGGTACTCTAAGGGACGTCATCCACCAGGAGGCAGGCACGGATGTCTCGTCGAGTTACTCCCATTCTCATTGCACTGTTCGCCCTCACGGCTCTGCTCTTCTTCCCGAGCGCAGCCTTTGCGGCCGAAGGTTCCGATACCGGCACCTTCGATAAGCTCCTGGCCGAGCACGGCATCGGCATGGCGCTGGGCGGGTCCTTCGTGGCCGGCATCATCGCCAGCCTCACGCCCTGCGTCTTCCCCATGATCCCCATCACGGTCTCCATCTTCGGAGCCACCGAGACCACGTCGCGCCTACGGGGCGCTGCGCTCTCCGGGGTCTACGTGCTGGGCATCTGCACGCTGTTCACGCCGCTCGGCGTGGCGGCCGGCGCCACCGGCGTCGGCATGGGCGAGGTGATGGCCAAGCCGTACGTCATCATCCCCATCGCCCTCATCTTCTTCGCCCTCGCGGCGTCGATGTTCGGCGCCTTCGAGCTGGCGCTCCCCTCCAGCATCACCAACCGCGTCTCCACGGTCGGCGGCGTCGGCTTCAAGGGCGCCTTCGTGCTCGGTCTGGTGCTCGGCCTCGTGGCCGCCCCCTGCACCGGTCCGTTCCTCACGGCGCTCCTCCTCTACATCGCCAAGACCAAGGATCTCCTCCTCGGCGGCGGCGCGATGTTCACCTTCGCCCTCGGCCTGGGTCTCCCCTTCTTCATCGCCGGCACCTTCGCGCTGAACCTCCCCAAGGGCGGCGCCTGGATGATGGGCATCAAGTGGGCGAGCGGCGTGGTCCTCGCGTACATGGGCTTCAAGTACCTGCGCGATCGCTGGCCGGAAGTCTTCCGCGGTTGGATGTCGCCCTCGGTCATCCTCCTCGCGGTGGGCGGCGTCATCACCGCCATCGGCCTCGGCTTCGGCATCGTGCACATCATGGCGGAGCGACGAAAGTCGCCCATCGCACGGCTATCGAAGCCCATGAAGCTCCTCTCCATCGTGCCCGCCATCGCGGGTATGTACATCACCCTCTCCTGGTTCGACGTGCCCAAGGCCATCGCCGGCGCCATGGCCTGGGAGAAGAGCGAAGAGGCGGGCATCGCCAAGGCCAAGTCCGAAGCCAAGCCCACCATCGTCGACTTCGGCGCATCCTGGTGCACCGCCTGCAAGGAGCTGGAGCACGAGACCTGGCCCGACGCGAGGGTCCGCGAAGAGGGCAAGCGCTTCGTCGCCATCGCCGTCGACGCGACGGACGACGAGGACAAGACCGTCGAGGCCTTGAAGAAGAAGTACAACGTCGTGGGCCTCCCCACCGTCGTGCTCCTCGACAAGGACGGCAAGGAGCAAGCGCGCTTCAACGAGTTCGTGAAGCCCGAGCGCATGGCCGAGGCCATGAAGAAGGTCCAGTAGGACCGTAGGCCATCGGGCCGCGCGACGCGGGTCTTCTTCCGAGCGAAGGAGGCCCGCGCTGCTTTTGTGGTGGTAGGCTGCGCCGGTGCGGAAGGTCATCTGGCTCCTGGGAATCATGGCGTGTGGTCCGGCGGTCGCGAGCGCCCCGCCCCCTTCGAGCGCCACGCCGCAGGTCGCCCGCATCGGAGCCGCGAGCGGTGGGGCGCCGCCCGTGGTCACGAGCCAAACGCCGATCACGGACGCCGATCTGGTCTGGCAACAGGACGAGGCCGCCGCACGCGAGCGCGCCCGGAAAGAGCACCGCCCCATGATCGTCGACATCCGGGCGGAGTGGTGCATGGCGTGCAAGGAGATGCAGCACCACACCTGGCCCGACCCGCGCGTTCGGGAAGAGGGCCGGCGCTTCGTCGCCGTCGCGGTGGACGCCACGAACGAAGACGATCCGGCGGTCGCAGCGCTCATGAAGAAGTACGGCGTGGTGGGGCTCCCCACGGTGCTGCTCTTCGACGGCAGCGGCAAGGAGCAAGCGCGCTTCAACCAGTTCGTGAACGCCGAGCGCATGGCCGACGCCCTACGGAAGGTCCAGTAGCCCTCATCCCAAAAGCGCGGGTTCCATCACCTGCGCGAGCCAGCTCATGACCGCGCGGACGCGCTTGGGGACACTGCGGCCGTGCCCGTGGACGAGCGAGACCGGCATGGGGGCACAGGTCAGGTCCGGCAGGATCTCCACCAGCTGGCCCGACTTGAACGGCTCCTCCATGCCGACCCGCGGCGCCTGGATGATGCCGAGGCCGGCGATGCACGCGGCTCGGTAGGCATCGGCGTTGTTCACTGTCACGATGGCGCGCATCGGCTCGGTGCGAAAGCCGCCTTGTTGGGGATACTCGAAGCTGGGCTCGTCACCGCCGGTCAGCGAGTAGTGCACGAGCAAGTGGCCTTCGAGATCGTCCAGCGTGCGCGGGGTCCCGTGGCGCCGGAGGTAGGCCGGGCTCGCGCAGTTGGTCATGCGCAGCTCACCCAGGCGCCGGGCGGTGAGCCCCGAATCGGCGAGTGTTCCGATGCGCATCACGCAGTCGAAGCCGTCGCGGACCACGTCGACCCGGCGATCGGTGGTGCTCACCACCAGCTCGAGCTGCGGATGCTGCGCCAAGAGCTCCGGGAGCCGGGGGATGATGACGTTGCGCGCGAAGGTGATGGGCAAGTCGATGCGCACACGACCGCGCAGCGTGCTCGTGGCGTGGAACATGGAGGCGAGCTCGTCGGCCTCGTCCATCAGCGCCTTGGCCCGGGCGAAGAACTGCTCGCCGTCGGGAGTGGGCCGCACCGCGCGGGTGGTGCGCTGGAGCAAGCGACTGCCCAGCTCGGTCTCCAGCGCCTTCACGTGGAGCGACACCCGCGACTTGGGCATGCCGAGCTGCTCGGCGGCCCGGGAAAAGCTGGCCAGCTCCGCCACTTTCACGAAGATTCGGAGGTTCTCGAGCTCCATTGTTTCACCTGCCAGAACAGTCTGTCGGAATGTTCGAGCATTCTCCAGCCCCAATCCGGGGCTATTCATGAAGCCATGAGCAACCCCGACAAGACTCCCTCCTTCGCAACCCCGCCTCGGGCGATCGCCCTCATCACCGGTGGAAGCCGCGGCCTCGGCCGCAGCATGGCGCTCCACCTCGCAGAGCGCGGCGTCGACGTCGTCCTCACCTACCGCAGCGGCGAGAAAGAAGCGCGCGCGGTGGTGGACGCCATCGTCGCCAAGGGTCGCAAGGCCGTAGCCATGCAGCTCGACGTGGCCGACAGCCGATCCTTCGGTGCCTTCGCCGAGGCGCTGGCGGCGGCCCTGCAGAAGACCTTCGGTCGCACGACCTTCGACTTCCTCGTGAACAACGCCGGCACCGGCGTCCACGCCAGCTTCGCCGAGACCACCGAAGCGCAGTTCGACGAGCTGGTGAACATCCACCTCAAGAGCACCTTCTTCCTGACGCAGAAGCTCCTTCCGCTGGTCGCCGACGGCGGCCGCATTCTCAACCTCTCCTCCGGTCTCACCCGCTTCACGCTCCCGGGCTTCGCGGCCTATGCGGCGATGAAGGGCGGCATCGAGGTGCTCACTCGCTACATGGCCAAGGAGCTCGGTGCGCGGCGCATCCGCGTCAACACGCTGGCGCCTGGCGCCATCGAGACCGACTTCGGCGGCGGCATGGTGCGCGACAACGCGCAAATGAACCAGGGGATCGCCGCGCAGACCGCCCTCGGCCGCGTGGGCTTGCCCGACGACATCGGCGGCGCGGTGGCCATGCTCCTGGCGCCCGAGAGCAACTGGCTCAACGGCCAGCGCATCGAGGTCTCGGGCGGAATCTCGCTCTAGCCCGGATTATTCATTGGACAAGCCGGCCCGTCTCGCAGCCCCGCGAGCTCGGGCCAGCGTTCCAGCATGGCCACGCGAGGCTGGAATTGGCGATTTTCGAGCGTGCCTCCGGCGAGCGCGG
>JABFRG010000787.1 GCA_013141295.1 Polyangiaceae bacterium | reverse complement strand
GGCGCGGACCGCGGCGATGCCCGCGTCCCTGCCCGCCCGCGCCACGTCCACCACGTGCTGCGCCTTCAACGACGCCTTGCCGATCACGAACGTGGCCGAGGTGTCGCCGTGGAAGCCTTCGAATTCGGTGGTGACGTCGACGTTCACGATGTCGCCCTCCTTGAGGCGCACCTTCTTGCTGGGTATGCCGTGGCACACGACCTCGTTGCGGCTGGTGCATACGGTGGCGGGGAACCCGTGGTAGCCGAGCTGGCTGGGCTTGCCGCCGCGGGCCTTGGTGTCCTCGCGAACCCACGCGTCGATGTCGGCGGTGGTGATGCCCGGGCCGATGCGCTCGCCCACGAGCCGCAGCGTCGCCGACGCCACCTTGCCCGCGGCGCGAAGCCGCGCGATCTCCGAGGGGCCGTAAATCTCCATGGATTCTTCATGCCCGAACGGCGCCTGGCGGTCCAATACCCTTTGGATCTGGGTCGTCGTGGTACGATGAATGGGTGAGCCTGACGCAGATCCAATATTTCGTGGCGGTGGCCGAGGAAGAGAACGTCACCCGCGCCGCCCGGCGCTTGCACGTATCGCAGCCTCCGCTGAGCCGCCAGCTCCTCAAGCTCGAAGACGAGCTGGGCGCAGCGCTGTTCGATCGCGCAGCAGCCGGCGACAAACGCATGCAGCTCTCTCCCGAGGGCCGCACGTTCCTCGAGCACGCTCGGCGCATCCTGGCCGAGGTGGAAGCGGCCGAGCAGTCGGTGAAGACCTCCGGAGGCCTGCGCGGAACATGACCGGCACACCGCTCGCAAAGACACCCGAAGGCCTCATGCCCGGAACCTCCGGCGCCGAAGAGGCGCTTTTCGAGGGGAGCCCCGCCGCCATCGGCAGCTTGGGCGCGCTGCTGCTCACCATCTTCACCCTGGGCATCTACGCCATCTTCGCGTGGATGCGAGCCAAGGGCACCTCGTACCGCATCACCACCCAGCGCATCGTGGTGGAGCGCGGCATCTTCGGCAAGCGCATGGAGCAGATCGACCTCTACCGGATCGTCGACTACGTGGTGGAGCGCCCGTTCGGTCAGCGCATCATGGGCACCGGCAACATCGTCCTCGAAGCCATGGACAAGACCACACCGGAGATCCGCATCGAAGGCATTCGCACCGACGTGGTGGCGCTGTACGAGCGCCTGCGCTTCTGCACCGAAGCCGAGAAGAAGCGCCGCGGCGTGCGCCTCATGGACATGGAGAGCCCCTGACACTCACGTGGCGTCGCTCTCCAGCCGACGCAACGTGTCCGCGGACGGAAACGTATCGACGTCCCACCGCTCGGGCCGCACCCCGAGGGGGCGCATGGAGTCGCCGAGCTCCGCGCGAACGCGCCGCCGCCTCGGCAGCGTGGGCGCCTTGCTGCTCAGTCGTCGAGGCCACGGACAGGATTCGCATCGAGGGCATTCGAGCCGGTAGCGCCGTCGGCGAGCACCTTCGGTCGTTCGAACGCACCGATGCGCGTCACACCGCGCACTGCGCCCTCGAAATGGCGAGCCCGCGCCTCGCGATAGCCCGCGTCGGCGAAGAAGGCGACGGAGCTCCCCTCGTCGGGGAAGCACATGGTGAAGACGCGCGTGATCGGATGCGGCGCCTCGGTCTTCTTCACCGCGGCGATCACGAAGTCGTAGCCGAAGGAGCCTCCGAACCGCGCGAGAATGGGCATCATCGCCGCGCGGTAGCGGTCGTACTCCGCCGGATCGGTGACGTGGAGCCCCCACAGAGTGACCAGCTCGGTGGCTTCAGCGGCCATGGGCGTACCCTCCGTCCACGTCCAGGATGGTCCCCGTGACGAACGCCGCGCGCGTGAGATAGAGCACCGCCTCGACGATGTCGTCGACCTCGCCGATGCGCCCCAGAGGATGCGCGCCGGCGAGCGCATCGGCGTTCTCGCCGATGAGCGGCGTACGAATGATGCCCGGAGCGACCGCGTTCACGCGGACCCCCCGAGAGGCCAGCTCCACCGCGAGCGAACGAGTGAACGCGTGCACGCCACCCTTGGCGCACATCGCCGCGGCGCAGGGGATGCTCGCGGAGGGCTGTTCGACCAGCACCGTCCCGATGTTGACGACGGAGCCCTTGGCCTCGAGGAGCAGCGGGAGGAGGGCCCGCGTCACCAGGAACGTGCCCTTCAGATTGGTGCCGAGGAAACCGTCGAGGTCCGCCTCCGTGCTCTCGAGGAAGGGCTTGGACCCGAAGATCCCCGCGTTGTTCACCAGCACGTCCAGGCCACCCGCCCGCGTCGCGGCCTCCGCGAGACGTCTGCTGGTCTCCGGCACACCGATGTCTCCCGGTACGGCGATCAGGCGATCGCCGACGCCCAGCTCTGCCCGGACGCGTTCGAGCTTCTCCGCGTCGCGTGCGTTCGCGATCACCCGGGCCCCCTCCGCGAGGAAACGACGCACGAGCCCCAGACCGATACCGCTGCTCGCTCCCGTGACCAACGCACGCTCCATCGAACCGTTCATGACAGCCTCCTATGAGCCAGAGTTATGTTCCTGGAGATATAGGCGCGCGATATGGGCAAGAAAGTCGTTGTTTCTCATGAGCTTCATCGCCATGGGTTATGATTCACCATGACGTTCGATCAGCTCTGCGCCTTCCACGCCGTGGCGACCCGGGGAACGTTCGCCGCCGCCGCCAAGGCCTTGCACAAGTCGCAACCGGCGATCACCAAGCTGGTGCAGAACCTGGAGAGCGAGCTCGATGTGGTGCTGTTCGACCGCGCCGCCTATCGCGCGACCCTCACCGACGCCGGCCGTCGATTCCTCGAGCGCGCCGCGCAGGTCGTGGCCGACACCGAGTCCCTCACCACCTACGGTCGCGCGCTGGGGCGTGGAGCCGAGCCGCAGGTCCGTCTGGTGATCGAGGCCATCACGCCTCTGCGCCCGGTGCTCGCCGCGCTGTCACGTGTGCGAGCGGCCTTTCCCCTGGTTCGCCTCGAGCTGCGCACCGAGCGTCTCGCGGGAACGGTGGAGACGCTCACGAACGGCAGCGCCGACCTGGTCATCGCCAACGCCGAGGCCCTCGAGCGCCGGAAGATGCAGGCGATGCACTTCGCGCGGGTACGGATCGTGCCCGTCGTCCGGCGCGACCACCCGCTGGCCCAGGCAGGCTCGCCAGCGCCGCTCGCCGCCCTACGCGAGCACCCGCAGGTGGTCCTGACCGACAGCGCGCGCGTCGAGCCCGCTCCGCCCATCAACGTGGTCGAGGGGGGCCTCCGCTGGACCGTGACCGACGTGACCGCGAAGCTGCAGATCATCGAGGCCGGCCTCGGCTGGGGAGGCCTTCCCGAGCACGTGGTGCGCGCTGGGATTCGCAAGGGGACGCTCGCGGCGCTGTCGGTCCACCAGTTCGAGACGGAGGTGATCGAGCTGGTCACGCTTCGGCACAAGGAGCGCGCACAAGGGCCAGTGGCGCGCGCGCTTTGGGACGAGCTCGGCGCACGCCCGGGGCGCACCTCGCGATCCGCCGAAGCTCCCGGAACGAAGCGAGGGTAGCGCGTCAGTCCATGCGCTCGGCCGCCTCGGGCGCACGAACCCACGCGTGCTTGCGGGCTTCGTACACGGAGAACGTCGGGGCGGGAAACGCGGGGTCGGCGAATGCACCCACCGGCACCGCGACGACGCCGGGGTACGTGTCGATGGTGAAGGAGACCGTCGCCCCGCAAGTGGGGCAGAACCGCTGGGTGATCTTGCCGCCATCGTCGCCGGTGCGCGTCCACTCCTTCACCTCGCCCGCTACCGTGACTGTGACCGTGACGTGCTCGCTCGGCCAGCGCGCCTGCGCTGCGAAGACGCTACCGGTGCGACGCTGGCACGCGAGACAGTGGCACATGGAGATGCGAATGGGCTCGCCCTCGCAGCGAACGACGACGTTTCCGCAACTGCACGAAGCTTTGCGCTGGACCATGGGCTCGATTTAGCACGCGCCGATTTCGACTGGGCGATGTCCGTTGGGAACGGTACCTTGCGAGATCATGAAGATCGCGGTCATGCGTCGCGCGAAGCGCTCCAATCCTTGGGTTGGCCTGGTCGTCCTCGGGGCCTTCGCGGCGCTCCCGTCTTGCGGCGCGGGTAAGGCTGCCGAGGTGGTGGCACCGAAGACCCCGACCGCGGCCGGCGCACTGGGTGAAGAAGAATGGGGCTCGAGCTCGTGCCGAACGGTGTCACCGCACGCCGAGCCTCTGGTGGTCGACTGGACGGTGGAGGATCGCGTCGATCTGGAGTCCGCCATGAAGGCGGGCATCGCGGTGGTGAAGCACGACTGCAAGACGCTCAAGGTGCTGAAGCGCTGCCACGCAGCGGGAACCTATCCGTTCGTCGGTGTGTCGCGGAAAGAGGAGATCATCCAGATCGCCAATGCCGACGACCTGCGCATGAACGTTCCGCTGGGCATCGCCAAGTTCGGCGCGTCGCTGGAGCGCGGCAGCACCATCGACGTGGGGCTCGTGCTGGTGGGCAAGCGCACCACCAACTTGCGGTCGCTCGGACCGAAGGAGCTCGATGGCGACTGCGAGGGTGCCACGCACTTCGTCCGGGCGGCCCACGTCGGCGCTTTCAGCGTGCGCACCGGAACCCGCGGCAAGCTTCGCGCGGTAGCCGACGTCTTTCTCAGCTCGGCCGAAGCGGTGACCGAAACCAGCGCCAAGCGACTGAACAAGGACGGCGATCTCGAAGCGTGCAAGGCGTCCAAGGCCAGCGCCGACGCGCCTCCGGATCAGTGTCAATCGGCGACCCGCATCGAGCTCGCCCCCATCGCGGTTGCCGCCGGCGCCCCCGAAG
>JABFRG010001280.1 GCA_013141295.1 Polyangiaceae bacterium | reverse complement strand
CGACGAAACGGCGGCTTCGTCGGTGGTGCGCGGCCGCCGGCTGCAGTCGCCTGGGCTCTCGGCGGCCTCGCTGCTCCGGGGTGAGACCGGGGTGACCGTCAACGAGGGCGGCGGCTACGGCGCGCTCTCCACCGCCGCGGTGCGCGGCGCCACCGCAGCGCAGATGCCGGTGCTGCTCGCGGGCGTGCGGCTCAACGACGACATCACCGGCACCGCGGATCTCTCGCTGGTGCCGCTGTGGCTGCTCTCGCGGGTGGAGGTGTACCGCGGCAACGCGCCGATGGAAGCCGACCCGTGGGGAATCGGTGGCGCGATCTTCTTCGAGCCGCGTCGCCCCAAGGGTCCGGAGGCGGCGGCCGGTCTGGGCACCGGCAGCTTCGGCTACGGCTCCGCGCACGCGCGGGTGGGAATGGGGAACGCGCACGGCGGCGCCCTGTTCGGGGTGCGCTACGAGGGCGCACGCAACGACTACACGTACGTGGACGACGGTGGCACCAGCTTCGACGCGGGTGACGATGTGGCGCGACGCCGGCGCAACGCCGACGCGGGCACGCTCGACGGCTGGGCCCTGGCCACTCTCGGTCCGCGCAGCGATCTCGACGTCGATCTGCTGGCCCACGAGCTCTCGCGCAGCCAGGGGGTAGCGGGCGTGGGGCTCGCACCCAACCGCGCCGCGCGCCTGGCGATACGGCGATCGCTCTACGGCGTGCGCACGCGCCTGACCTGTGGCGCCCTGTGCCGGGTGCAGACCGGTGTGTCGTTTCTTCGCACGCGCTCCGACTTCGACGATCCGCTCTTCGAGCTGGGGCTCGGCGATCGCCGGCTCGCGGCCACCGGCGAGCGTGTGGAGGCCACCACCCTGGTGCGCGTTTTGCCGTGGGCGCGCGGCGAGCTCTCGATGCACCTGCGGGGCGCCCACGAGGCGCTCGCGATTCACACCGATAGCGAAGTAGGAAATGTGCAAAGTGCACGCACGCAAGGGCGGCTGGCACTGGGCGTTTCGCAGGGCCTACGCTCGGGCGTCCGCGGTGCGCTGCTGGGCGCGCTCGATCTGCAGAGCACGCGAACGCCGCGCGAAGAAGCGGTGCGCGTGCTGCCGGCGCTCCGGGCCACGCTGCGGATTCCCCTGGGCCGGCACGCGCTGCTGGCCAACGCGGCGAGCTACGTGCGGCAGCCGACGCTGGGCGAGCTCTATGGCATCTCCGGCGCCGTACGCGGCAATCCGGCGCTCGGCTCCGAGCGCGGGCTGAGCGCCGACCTGGGCTTTCGCGCGCTCGATCTCTCGCGGGGCAGCTGGGGTAGCGCCGGTCTCGCCGCCTTCGTGTACGGCCGCGTGGCGCGCGATCTGGTGGCCTACCGGCGATCGTCGCTGGGCTACGTGACGCCCTACAACGTCGGCGAGGCGCGGGTGCTGGGCGCCGAGCTCGAGGCGGCGGCGCGACTCTTCCGGCGCGTGCTCCTGCGCGCCTCGGCCACGCTCGCCGATCCGCGCGACACCGGCAGCGCAACCGAGGGCAATACGCTGCTGCCCTTTCAGTCGCGGCTGCTGGCCACGGCGGAGATGGAATGGGAGCTGCCGGCGATACCCCTGTTGGGTGTGAGCGAAGCGCACCTGGCAGTTCGCTACCAGCACCAGACCAGCCGCTACGCTGACCCCACTGGCCTGGTGGTCATTCCCGAGCAGGGCAACCTCGGCGTGGAGCTCGATGCGCTCTTCGCCCGGGGCCACGTGCGCGCCCAGGTGCGCGCGACCAACCTGCTGGCTTCGCGCCGCTTCGACACGGTGGGAACGCCGCTCCCCGGACGGGCTCTGTACGCAAGCACGGAGGTGCTCTTTTGAGGTTTCGCATTCCCTTGGTAGGCGCGCTGGTGACCGCCGCGTGCAACGTCGCCGAGCCCGAGGCTGCTCCCAACGGCGCCGCACCCGGTCGCTGCGACGCGGTGGCGATGGTGCGCTCCGACTACGTCTCGTCGGTGGTGTCGCTGGCGTCGGTCTCCGGCACGCTGGTGTCGCCGCGGCTCTTCTCCAGCGGCTCCGCGCGTCCCGGCACCGGCGCGGCGCTCTCCGGCGACGTGGTGCTGCCGCACGATGCGCCGGCCTCCGGCGCCCTGGTGGTGCTCGACCGGTTTCCGGCGGGGGTGATCACCTGGCTCGACCCCGGCACCGGTACGGTGCGCGGGCAGCTCAACGTCAGCACCGGGTTTCCCGCGAACCCCCACGACTACCTGGAGCTCGCCGACACCAAGGCCTACGTCACGCGCTTCGAGACCAACGCAGCTCCCGGCGCCCAGCCCCTCGATGGCGGAGGTGACCTGCTGATCGTCGACCCGCAGGCCCATCGCGTCACCGGACGGATCGATCTCTCCGCCTTCCGCGATACGAGCGTCGTGCCGCCCCTCGAGCCGCGGCCCGATCGCATGTTGCGCCGGGGCTCGCAGGCGATCGTGACCCTCGGCAACATGGACCGTAGCTTCAAGCGCGGCGGACCAGGCATCGTGGTGGGCATCGACGGCGGCAAAGACGCCGTGGCATGGAGCGCGCGCATTGCCGGCTACACCAACTGCGGCGGTGTGGCCCTCTCGCCCGATGGCAAGCGCCTCGCCGTGGCCTGCAGCGGAATCTTCGCGGCCGGCAGCGCGGCACAGCGCGCCGAGAGTGGCGTGGTGCTGCTGGAGGTGGGCGATGCCGGCGCCACCGAGGTGAGGCGCTTCGCCATCGCCGACGCGCTCGATGGCGCGACCCCCTCGCAGTCGCTGGTGTTCTCCGGCGCCTCGACCTTGCTCGGGGTGGCCTTCGGCGACATTCCCGCTGGACGCAGCGACGTGCTCTTTCGCGTGGACCTCGAGAGCGGCGCGGTGCGATCGCTGACGCGGCCCGCCGGCGGCGGGGCCTTCGTGTACGGCGATCTCTCCTGCCCCTGCGGCGGACCCTGCCTGCTCGCCGACGCCGAGGCGTTCCAGCTGCTCGCCATCGAGCAAGACCGTGTTTCTCCACGTCTCGTGCTCCCGCGCGACGTGCCACCGCGTGCCCTTGGAGGACTTCGATGATGCCGTATTCGACCACGCGTGCAGGCTGGATGCCGCACGGATCCGCGCTTCTCATGCTCACGCTGCTGCTCAGCGCCTGTAGCTCCGACGGCGCGCCTTCACCCGGCGACGAAGCGCGCGACGCGTCCGTGGCCGATGCCGCACAGCTGGCCGACGGCGGCGCGCCGGGCCTCGACGCCGCCAGCGCCGATGCCGCACCGGTGGATCTGCGCCCGGCGACGAGCCTCGATCGCTTCGCCACCCGGGTGGTGAGCTTCGTGCCCGGGCCGTGTGCGGGGTTCGGTGCCGACCGGATGCCGAATACCGTGCTCGGACCGCCGGAGGGAGGCGGCACGTTGCAGGGGGGGCTCGACGTGCTCTCGCTCGGCACCGGCGGCACCATCGTGCTCTCGTTCGAGGCCAACCCCATCGTGAACGGGCCGGGTCCCGATCTGCTGGTGTTCGAGAATCCGTTCTATCGCGGTGGCGATCCCGCAGACGCTTTCGTGGAGCCCGCCGAGGTGAGCGTCAGCGACGACGGCGCGAGCTGGAAGGTCTTTGCCTGCGACGCCGCCAAGGCGCCCTTCGCGGGGTGCGCGGGCATCGCCCCGGTGCTCTCGGCCTCCACCAACACCCGGCCCGCGACCGACCCCGCGCAAGCCGGCGGCGACGCCTTCGACCTCGAAACAACGGGGCTCACGCGCGCGCGTTTCGTGCGCATCGTCGACCGCACCCACGAGGCCTGCGGCGCCGGCGGGCGCACCAATGGCTTCGACCTCGACGCCGTGGCCTCCGTGCACGCCGAGCGCCCGTGAGCGAGCACGCCGCCTCGCCCCACGCATTCTCCGCCGATGCGCGCGCAGCGCTCTACGAGATCATGCGCAAGCGCCGGGACATTCGCGAGTTCGCGGTGGGTGCCGTGGTGCCGGAGCCGGTGTTGCTGCGCCTGCTCGAAGCGGCGCACCTGGCGCCCAGCGTCGGCTTCTCCCAGCCCTGGGGCTTCGTGCTGGTGCGCGACGAGGCGCGCCGAGCGCGCATCCGCGAGAGCTTTCTTCGGTGTCGTCAGGCCGAAGCCGCGCGCTTCGCCGAGCCGCGGCGCACGCAGTACCTCGGATACCGGCTGGAGGGCATCGCCGAGTCGAGCTTGAACCTGTGCGTCACCGTCGACCTGCGCGGCGACGGTGAGCACGTGCTCGGGACGACCGCGCAACCCGACGCGGTGCGCGCCAGCGTGCTGTGCGCGGTGCAGAACCTGTGGCTCGCGGCCCGCGCCGAGGGCATCGCAGTGGGGTGGGTCAGCATCGTCGAGCCCGAGATCCTCCGCACCGAGCTGGCGCTCCCGGCGGGGGTCGAGGCAGTCGCCTACCTGTGCGTGGGGCTTCCCAAAGAGCCCTTTCGTGAGCGCCCGCTTCTCGAAGAGACCGCCTGGCGCGATCGCGTGAACCTCGCAGAGCGCGTGCATCGGGAGCAGTGGCCGGCGAACGCATCCACCTGCGATTCGCAAGAGGCACCGGCCGTTGCCGAAGCTTCTTCGGTCGAGATATCCGAAAACGCGCGCCGGGCATCCGCCCAGCACCAGGCAACCCTGGTAAAGCCAGAGGGCAGTCTCGGGAAGCTGGAGACGCTGGCCGGATGGGTCGCTGCGGCGCACGGCGTGTTCCCGGCGGTCGCAACCGGCCCGCTGCGCACCGGTTTGGTGGTCTTCGCTGCCGACCACGGGGTGGTGGCCGAGGGGGTGAGCGCCTACGGCTCCACCCTGACGGCGCAGATGCTCGCCACCATGGCCCA
>JABFRG010000678.1 GCA_013141295.1 Polyangiaceae bacterium | reverse complement strand
CGTACGCTGCAGCGACCGGCGATTGCCCAGCCGCCCATGCGTCAGGCCCGCCCTCGCCCGCCTTCACTCCGGCCCCCGATGCCGCCGCAGCGCGCTGCGATGGCGCAACGTCCGGGCGCACCGCGGGCGGCGGTGAAGAGCACCGCCAACGGCACCGGTAAGCCCTCCCCCGCCGCGGTCTTCCCCCTGGACGACGACGTGCTCGGGAAGTTCTGAGTCGACACCCAGCACATAAGCGAGAGGGGGTAGGTCGTGAGCACTTCGATGATGGCCAAGGGCGTGGGCGAGACCGGAGACGTGTCGGAGATCTGTGCGTTCGTGCAGCGAACCACGGGCATCCAGCTGGGCGAGCAGAAGCACATCATGGTGCGGGCTCGGCTGGCCAAGCGCCTCCGGGCCCTCGGCCTCCCCTCTGTCACTGCGTATCTGGACTATCTGAAGCAACCGGCCAACGGCGACGAGATCACCCAGCTCATCGACGTGCTCACCACCAACAAGACGTCGTTCTATCGGGAGTCGCGACACTTCGACCTCCTCTCGGAACGGCTCGGGCTGCTGGCGGAGCGCGGCGAGGAGCCGGTCATCTGGAGCGCCGGGTGCTCCTCCGGCGAGGAGCCCTACACCATGTCGCTGGTGGCGCTCCGGGCCCGCGTGCAGGCGCGCATCTTGGCCACCGACATCTCCACCCGGGTCCTCGGTATGGCCAAGGCGGGAAGGTACGCGGCGGAGGTGGTCGCAGACGTCCCCAAGGACGTTCAGCAGCGCTACTTCACGAAGGCCGGCGCGGAGTCGGAGGTTGGGCCGGCCATGCGCGAACAGATCTCGTTCGCGCCGCTCAACCTGCTGGGCGAGTGGAGAATGCGCGGTCCCTTCCACGTCATCTTCTGCCGCAACGTGATGATCTACTTCGACAAGACCACGCGTGAGCAGCTGGTGGGGCGCTTCCACGAAAAGCTCGCCCCCGGCGGGCTGCTCTTCATCGGGCTCTCCGAGAGCCTCTCGGGGCTCAATCACCCCTATCGGCTGGTGGAACCCGGGGTGTATCTGCGATGAACGCCGTCGCGACGCGGGCGCAGAAGATCGTGGTGGGCATCGCCGAGATTCGGGTGGCTTGCTGCGACGGCGACGAGCTGGTGACCTACGCGCTCGGGAGCTGCCTGGGCCTCGCGGTGTACGATCCGGTCACCCACGTGGGCGGGCTCCTTCACGCGATGCTCCCCGACCTTGCCTGCGCTCCGCACAAGGCCGGACACCCGGCGATGTTCGTGGACGACGGCGTCGCGGAGCTCCTGCGACTCTGCACGGAACGGGGCGCCCAGAAGGATCGCCTGGTGGTGAAGGCGGCCGGCGGCGCGGCCATGAGCCAGGGGCCACAGGGCGCAGCACGGATAGGCGATCGCAACGTGGCCTCGTTGCGGCGCGCACTGTGGAAGGCAGGCCTCCTGCTAACGGCCAAAGATCTCGGCGGCACCTTGTCGCGAACCATGACCCTACGGGTGTCCGACGGCAGCGTCACCGTCTCCGGTGAGGGCGGCGTACGAAAGCTCTGAGGGGAACAATGAACAGCGCAGAACGAACCATGGAAACGACCAAAGGAATGACCATCGTGGTCATCGACGACAGCGCGGTCACACGAAGCGTGGTCTCGCGCGCGTTGGGTCTCTCCGGCCTGCCGATCGCACGCATCCTGGAGGCGGGCGACGGCGAGAGCGGACTCGAGATTCTGCGCAAGGAGACGGTCTCCTTGGCGCTCGTCGACCTGAACATGCCGAAGCTCGGCGGCATGGAGCTGCTGGAGCGGGTGCGCGCGGACGATCGACTGCGTCGGATTCCCATCCTCGTCGTCTCGACCGAGGGGAGCGACACGCGCATCGCACGCATTCATTCGCTCTGCGCACGCTTTTTGCGCAAACCGTTCCATCCCGAGGCGCTCATCGAGGAAGTCCGCGCCACGCTGGCCTCCGCGCGGAGCACGGTGGACGACGCCCGCCTCTATCAGGTGACGGCCCAGGTTCTCGACGAGCTGTGCTTCTTGATTCCCGAGGACGACGACGGCTCGCCGCTGGCAGAAGAAGAGCGCGTGGTCACCGTGCGCTACGCGGGGCCGGCCAAAGGCCACGTCTCGCTGCTCTTCGCCGGCGTCGACCTGGCAGCGCTCGCGGGCGACATGATGGGCATGGATCCCGATCCATCACTGGCCGACGATGCCGCCGCCGAGCTCACCAACGTGGTCTGTGGTCACGCGCTGCCGGAGTTCTACGGCAAAGAGGAGGTGTTCCGCCTGGCGCCGCCCCGCCCCGGCTTGCTCTCGGTGGCCGACGCGCCGGTGGCCGCCGAAGCGGTGGTCCGTCTCCGGGGCGGCCACATCCGCGTGCGTCTCCACGGGTGGCTCCCGTGATCCGCGTCCTCATCGTCGACGACTCCGCCGTGGTGCGCCGCGTGCTCACCGAGCAGCTCTCCCACGAGCCCGACATCGAGGTGGTCGGCTCCGCGGTGGACCCGTTCGTGGCGCGCGATCGCATCGTGCAGCTGAAGCCGGACGTCATCACCCTCGACATCGAGATGCCGCGCATGGATGGCCTCGAGTTCCTGGAGCGCCTGATGAAGCACCACCCGATGCCGGTGGTGATCGTCAGCTCGCTCTCCCTCGCCGGCAGCGACGCTGCCATGCGCGCCCTCGAGCTGGGCGCGGTGGACGTGGTGCCGAAGCCTGGGAACCAGTACTCGGCACCGGAGGCGCGTGCAGGTCTCGCGCAAGCGATTCGCGCGGCGGCGCGCTCCACGCCGCGGCCTCGACCTCCTTCGGGCACCCGGCGTGCAGCCGGCCCTGCGCGCGCGCTGCGCACCACCGACAAGCTGGTGGCCATCGGCGCGTCCACCGGAGGGCCCGGCGCCATCGAGCACGTGCTCACCGGCCTCCCGGCCGACATGCCCGGCGCGATCATCGTCCAGCACATGCCGGTGGGCTTCACCGCCGCTTTCGCCGCTCGCCTCGACTCGCTGTGTGCGCTCACCGTGCGCGAGGCCAAGGACGGCGATCGCATCGCGCCCGGCCTCGTGCTCATCGCGCCCGCGGGTATCCACGCCCACGTGCAGCGCTCCGGCGCGCAGTTCGTGGTGCGCCTCAAGGACGGCCCACGCATCCACCACCAGAAGCCCGCGGTCGACGTGCTCTTTCACTCGGTCGCGCAGCAGGTGGGGCCCAATGCCGTCGGCGTGATCCTCACTGGCCTCGGTCAGGATGGCGCCGCGGGGCTTCGTGCCATGCGCGCCGCGGGGGCACGGACCATCGCCGAGTCGGAGACCACCTGCGTGGTGTACGGCATGCCGCGCGTGGCCGTGGAGATGGGCGCCGTAGAGCGGGTATTGCCCCTCGACGGTGTTGCCGAGGGCATCCTGCAGGCCTGCGGCTGACGGCCATCGGGAATACCTTGCGGCGCAGCATGTGGCCCCGAGTGTGCTTGTGTTCCCGGTATGGGGCGAGCTTCGGTGCTGGTGGTGGAGGACGACGCGCTCCTGGGCGAGGCCGTGCTGTTCGATCTGGCAAGCGCCGGGTACCGGGTGGTCGGCCTCGCGCGCTCGGCCGACGAGGCGCTGGCCCTCTTCGAAGAGCATACGCCGGACCTCGTGCTCATGGACATCCAGATTCAAGGCGTAGACGATGGGGTCGTGGCGGCGGCGCGCATCCAGGCGCTCTGCGACGTCCCGATCATCTATCTGACGTCCATCTCCGACGAGGCGACGCTGGGGCGGGCGAAGCGGGCGGGCGCGCACGGTTACCTGCTCAAGCCGGTCAACCGGCACGACCTTCGCACGGCCATCGAGGTCGCGCTCCACAAGCACGAGCACGAGGTCGCGCGGGCGCGCCGAGAGCACTGGATCCGGACCACGCTGCGGTCCATCGGCGACGCCGTGGTCGCGACCGACACCGCGGGGCGGATCTCGCTCATGAACGGGCGCGCCGAAGCGCTCACCGGCGTCGGGGAGGCCGAGGCGCTGGGCAAGCAGCTGCGCGAGGTGCTCCGTCTCCTCGACGGCCAAGGTGCTCCCCTGGCGGTCGACCTGGGTGCCCCGAGCCAAGAGCCACCGCCCGCTGCGCGTCTGTCACCCGGAATCGACGTGGAGTACTCGGTGTCTCCGATCCTGGACGAGCGCGGCAAGGCCCTGGGCTCGGTGGTGGTCGTCCGCGACGTCACCGAGCGGCGAGCGCTCGAAGCGCGCGTCGCCATGGCGGAACGGCTCGCGGCCATCGGGACCATGACCGCCGGAATGGCGCACGAGATCAACAATCCGCTGGCGGTGGTGGTGGGCAACGCGGCGTTCATCGCCGAAGAGCTCGCCGCTGCGGAGAGCAACGCGACGGACGAGCGCCTGAGGGCCGTGCGTGACGCCGCAGGCGACACCCTTCGCGCAGCCGAGCGCGTGCGGCAAATCGTCCACGACCTGAAGAAGTTCGCGCGCGCAGAGCCGTTGGCTCGCGAGCCGACGCGGGTCGAGGATGCCTTGGAGGTGGCCCTGCGCCTCACCCAGCACCACCTGCGGCACAAGGCGCGCGTCGAACGCGAGTATGCGAGCTGTCCCGTCGTCGACGGGAGCGAAGGGCTCCTCGCCCAGGTGTTCACCAACCTTCTGGTCAACGCCGCCGACGCCATTCCCGACGGTCACGCAAGCGAGCACGTCGTGCGTGTCGCGTGTGGCACGGACGCCCGGGGCTGGGCCGTGGTGGAGGTCCAAGATAGCGGCGCGGGCATCCCCGAGGCCAACCTCCCCAAGGTGTTCCAGCCGTTCTTCACCACCAAGGACGTCGGCGAGGGC
>JABFRG010000466.1 GCA_013141295.1 Polyangiaceae bacterium | reverse complement strand
GGTGCCCCCCCGCCGGTCAATGTCCCGGCCGCGCCGGCCGCGCGCACCGAAGATGTCTTCGAGGAGAGCGTGGTCACCGCGTCGAAGACCGCGCAGAGCCCGCTCGAGGCGCCCAACAGCACCTCCATCATCACCGAGCAGGACATCAAGCTCTCGGGCATCACCAAGGTGCCGGAGCTCTTGAGGCGCCTGGCCGGCGTCGACATCATGCAGGTCACCGGCGGCCAGACCGAGGTCTCGCTCCGCGGCTTCAACCAGCGCCTCTCGAACAAGGTTCTGGTGCTCGTCGACGGCCGCAGTGTGTACGCCGACTTCCTCGGCGCCACCTTCTGGCAGTCGTTCTCCATCGGCGTCGAGGACATCAAGCAGATCGAAGTGGTGCGCGGCCCGGGCTCTGCGCTCTACGGCGCGGTGGCCTTCAACGGCGTCATCAACATCATCACCAAGGGCCCCGACGACGGTCGCGGCGGCGCCCGCGTGGGCTACGGCAACCAGAACCAGACCCATGGCAGCATCTGGGCCGCGGGCAAGGACGCGGGCTTCGGCTGGCGCGCCTCCGGCGGCTACGACTACATCCCCCGTTGGTCGCGCGAGGTGGGCGATGGTCGCGCCGACGCCCGTCTGGGCATTCGCGATCAAGATGCCGCGGCCCGCACCGTGCGCTTCGACTTCCGCGGGAGCCGCGAGATCGTCAAGGGCTACTCGGTGGGCCTGGGCGGTGGCTATACCCAGGGCATGCTCGAGACCCTGGGGGTGGGCACCCTCAACGATCTGGTGCTCCCGCGCTTCGTCTCCAGCGACGTCACTGCCACGTTCAACAGCAAGTACTTCGAGACGCGTGCATATTACAATCGTTTCGAGGCCGACACCGCGCTGAACGCCGCCTCGGTGGGGCAGACGCTGCTGCCTTCGCGCGCCGACCAGAACGTGCTGAACGTGGACGCGCTGTTCCACATTCCGTTCAACACCGGCCCCAAGGTCTCGCACAAGCTCACGCTGGGCGGCACCTACCGCTACAAGAACATCAGCTACACGTTTCTCGATTCGCTCCGGGTGGAGCACCACGGGGCGTTCTTCATCCAGGAAGAGGCCAAGATCGGCAGCGCCGTGGCCATCATCGGCGACTACCGCCTCGACTACGTTCCCTACCTGGCGTCGTTCGTCCACTCGCCGCGTGGCGCGGTGCTGGTGCACCCCTCCAAGCACTCCACCATTCGCGCGTCGGTGGCCACCTCGTTCCGTCCGCCCACGTTCCTCGAGTCCTACCTCGACATTCCGGTGCAGCTCCCGGTGGCCGGCGGCGCGCTGCTCTCCCAGGGCTTCCGCAGCGACGATCCGTCCTTCCGCCTCAAGCCCGAGGGTATCTTCAGCGCCGAGCTCGGATACCTGCAGCACTTCACCAAGGACGACGACAACGACTTCCTGGTGGTCGACAGCGCGGCCTTCTACAACCGCGTTTCGAACCTGATCCAGCTGGCCGATGCGCGGCCGGTGACGCTGGGCGACGTGCGCCGAGGGGCCGGTCGTCTGGACCCGGAGACCGGCCTGTTCCCGCTCTTCTTCGGCGGCTACGCCAACCAGTGCCAGACCTACAACGTGGTGGGCGGCGAGGTGGGCGTGCGCGCGTTCCCCATCGAAGGCCTCGACATCTACGGCAACTACACGCTCAACGTCGTGAAGCAGGACTCGAGCGCGTGCCCCAGTGGGCAGGCGCCCGACGCCGACGAGCGCACGAGCATGCACAAGGTCAACCTGGGCATCCAGGTGCGCACCAAGCCGGGCATCGACGGGTCCATCGACTTTCACATCCTGTCGGCGCAGACCTGGTCCGAGCGCGTCATCAACGTGGAGTCGCAGAACGTCACCAGCGCGGCGTTTCCGCTGCCCACCTACACGCTCCTCAACGCTCGCGTGGGCTATCGTTTCTTGAAGGACCGCGCCGAGATCAGCGCCTCGGGCTTCAACATCCTCGACATCCAGCACCGGGAGCACCCGTTCGGGCAGCTGGTGCGCCGCCGCGTGATGGGCTTCTTTTCCTACAAATTCTGACCCATGAAGTTTCCCTCCCTCGGACTCCTGCTCGCCTTCGTCACCGCCTACGCGGCCGGCGCGTGCCAGAGCGTGCCGCTGGACGACGCGCGCCGCGACAACCGCGCTTTCCCGGCCCGCGGCGCCATGCGCGGGAGCATTCGCTACGAAGGTCCGCGACCGTGCTCGCGGCTCGGTCACGTGGTGGGAAGCGTGGTGGTCTTCGTGTTCCAGCGCGGCAACCCGCCGCCGCCCACCGGCTTCGGCCTGCGCCCGGTGAACTTCACGGTGGTGCCCGGCGACGAGCTCTTCGTGGACGAGCCGCGCTTCAGTGGCCCCGAGCTCTCGTGCCCGGCGGAGACCGAGGTGGTGAGCGTGTCGGCGCCGTTCGCGCTGTCGCCGCTCGAGGGCGGCTCGTACATCGTCCAGGCGTTCTACAACCGCTCCGGCAACTTCCTGCCCTCCTTCGGCGTCCGCAACCAGCCGGAGGCGGGCGACATCGCGGGCGGATACATCGACGTGGCGTTCGCCACCCAGAACGCCCAGAACCCCAACTTCCAGAACGTGTACTTCCCGGTGGACATCGGCATCGCCGAGGAGATCCCGCAGGGCGCGCCGCCGGACACTCCGCCCACCTACAAGATTCCCTCGCAAGGTTTCGTGGCCGACAGCGTGCTGGTGTCGCTCTTCGAGCGGGTGCCCCTCACGCGCCCGTACTTCAACGTGGCGCTCCCGGCCCAGCCGCTGGGGCCGACCCCGCAGAACCCGGACGGCGACGCCAACTTCATGCCGGTGCTCACCATGACCCAGGACCATCACGTCCTCGCGGCGCCGGCCACGCCCACCAAAGACACGCTCGCGACCCTGGAGAAGAGCTTCGTGTCGGCGCGCCTCGACTTCGGCGTTCCGGCAGCAGAGCTCGATGCCTCCCTCGACCCCCGCGAGCCGTTCCTGTTCCAGCTCGAGCCCTCGCCCAGCCTGGGCTTCCAGCTCTTCTCCAAGGGCAAGACCATCCCCGAGAACCCTCTGGTTCCCGCGCTGTGGCCCGAGGTGGTGTTCTCCCGCCTGAAGTCGGACCCGACACACCAGAACGATCCCCAGAGCCTCGCGGTGCAGCCGTCGCCGCTGGTGCTCATCCAGGGCATCACGCTGTTCGACGATGCGCTCTCCCAGACCACCGAGGCACTCGTGCCGAAGAAGCCCGGCGTGCCCAAGGACCACGTCCGCGTCCTGGTGCGTCCCAGCGCGCTCTGCATCGCCAACGACGCCGGCCCGCCCTCGGCGGTGCTGGTGACGCCCTACAAGACCGGCAAGAGCGCCGACCCCGCCGAGACCACCGAGAAGCCGCTCTACGACGAAGCGCGGCTCGCCACCGCCAACGGCGGCCTCGTGCGCGGCGTGAAGAACGCGTGCCTCCCCACCGGGCGATATGCCATCAGCGCGCTCTACCCGTCGGGGCAGTCGTGGACCACCCCCAACGAGGCCG
Source organism: Polyangiaceae bacterium (assembly GCA_013141295.1). GTDB lineage: Bacteria > Myxococcota_A > Polyangia > Polyangiales > Polyangiaceae > JABFRG01. The sequence goes on along the minus strand of JABFRG010000466.1, from coordinate 1,305 downwards.
GCAGCTGCGCCAAGTCCGAGGGCGCGCTCGACAGCGCGGGCTCGCCGGGAAAGTGCCTCGGCAAGCCCCGCGCCGTTCTCCTCTCGCAAGGCACCCGCGCGGTGCTCGAGGTCGTGCCACCGAATACACCCGAGGGTCGTGCCTTCTGCGAAGGCGCCGGCCGCGTCCCCGACGAGTGCGGGTCCGCTCCGTGAGACGAAGATGAAGCGCGCCATTGCCATCGGAAACTTCGACGGCGTCCACCGGGGCCATCGCTCGGTGCTCGAGGTCACGTGCGGCCTGGCCAAGGAGCGCGGGAGCGATCCGGTCGTGCTCACCTTCGATCCGCACCCGGGCGCCGTCCTCGGCCGCAAGACGCCGGCGGTGCTCACGCCGCTGTGGCGCAAGCAGGACCTCGTGCTCTCGCTGGGCATCGCCGAGTGCATCGTCCAGCGCTTCGACCTCGACTTCGCGGCGCTGACCCCGGAGGCGTTCGTCCGGTCGCTGCTGGTCGAGGGACTGGGCGCCGACCTCGTCCTGGTGGGCTACGACTTCCGCTTTGGCCACAAGCGTCAGGGCGATCTCGCCACGCTCCGTGACCTGGGAGCTCGCCACGGTTTCGCGGTGCAGGTCCACGACCAGGTGGCCGATGCCGGGGGGCCGCTCTCGAGCACCCGCGTTCGCGAGGCGGTGGCTGCCGGCGATCTCCAGCAGGTGCGCGCGCTCACCGGACGAGACCCGGCGTTGAGCGGTGTGGTGCAGATGGGCGCCCAGCGCGGTCGTACCATCGGCTTCCCCACGGCGAACCTCGGCACACCGGAAGAAGCGCTGCCGCCCAACGGGGTCTACGCGGTGGTGGTCGATACGGTGCAATCTACACGCATGTCGACGGTGGTGACGCAGCTCTCCGCCGGCGTCATGAACCTGGGGCACCGGCCCACGGTGGGGAGCGATCCGCAACCGACGGCCGAGGTGCACCTGTTCTCGGTGCCGCCCGATGCCGACCTCTACGGCGAACGCCTGCTGGTGCACCTGGTGGGCAAGGTTCGCGACGAGATGAAGTTCCCCGGTCTCGACGCACTGTCGGCGCAGATCGCGCGCGACGTCGTGGTGGCGCGGGAGATGACGGAGACGCGGACCGCCGCCCACGGTAGCTACGACCGCGGGCAGCCGTTCTTCGAGGTAAAGCCATGAACCGGGTAGAGCTCGAGAAACTATCGCGCGATGAGCTCATCGCGCTGGCGGAGCACAAGGACGTACCCCGCGCCCGGAACCTGACCCGGGCGGAGCTGGTCGACGAGCTCTTGCTCCGGGACAGTCGCGGCG
>JABFRG010000863.1 GCA_013141295.1 Polyangiaceae bacterium | reverse complement strand
GGTCCGGGTGCGGCTTGTCGATGTTGCAGGCCTCGGCGTTGCGCGCGTAGCCGTAGGGATACGGGAGGCGCTCCTGGCCCTCACAGGCGAGGGTCCACTCGCTGTCCTTGCAGAGGCGCTTGCCCTCGGACTTGCAGGCAGCCACCGCCTCGTGCCAGGTCTTCATGACCACCGGCTTCTCGCCCACCTTGTTGGGGTACTCGTACTTGTCGATGCAGAAGTGCTTCTTCTGGGTCTTGGTGAGGCACTTGGAGGTGGTCTGGAACTCGGCGCAGCGGAGCTTCATCTCCGGGTCGAGCCAGCGCAGGCACTTCTGCTCGAGCCAGGGGCAGTAGTCGCCTTCCACCTCCACGGTATTCGCCGGACACGCGCTGGGGGCATCGGCCAGCGCCTGGGTGACACTCTGCTTCACCGCAGTGCCAGCGAGCATGGCGAGCGCGGTCGCGTCGCTGGTGGCGGTGGATACGAACAGGCTGTCCACCGGTGTGCTGCCGTTGTTGCGCGCGGCGGTCGCACCCTGCACTGCGTCTTCGGCTTCGACCGACGCCAGCGTGTGGGGGGGCGGGCTCGCGCTCGCCTGCATCTCGACGCGAGGCGAGACGGCGATGACACCCATCAGGAGAGCAGCCAGTGCGGTTACGGTACGGCGCAGCATCGTCTTGCGACGACTACGAGAAGCAAACGCTCGGCCAAGTACGACTGCCCGAGATGAAGCCATGAGAGCATTCCTCCGCTGGCGCGCGCGGCGCGAGGCCGAACGCATTCACCCTTCGGCGAACTGCGCGAAGGGACCCAAGGTTTGGCTGCTCATTGCCGGCGCAACAGAGGACCAGCAGCGCTAGATACGAATCGTAACGAGGTTGCGGGTGTGACGTCACGTTTGTGGCGAGTGTTGCGGCTGTGGCGAACGGGCCGCACGAATCGTGGCCGCTGCGACACAACGGTCATGGATCGCCGGTGCGGGCAACACGCAGCGGCGTCGAGGTGCGTAGCCCGCGGAGGTCGTACGCGCGTTCGCGTTTACGCAGCGTGGCTCAGAGACGCTTGCAGAGTACACCGGCCGCAGCGTCGACCGAGCCCGCCTCGATACCCTCGCTCACCTCGGCGCAGCCATCGACGCAGGCGGCCACCGCCCGCTGTACGTTGCCACTGCAACGCCGGACCACGTTCGCGCTGCAGCGGAACTCGCCCTCGTCGCAGCCGAAGAGCGGCGATTCCGTGGCAGGCGGAAGCCAAGCAGGTGGCGCCGACGGCGGAGCTGCACAGAGCTGCGTTCTGGCAGAGGCCTTGGGCAGGTCGACGATGAGGCCTTCGGCCAGGCAGCGCGTGGCGCACGTTCCCAGGCTCTCCCACGGACAAGCCGTGGTGGCGGCGACGCGCGCCAGCCGGGAGACCATCACCTCACCGCCTTCGCAGCGCGCGAGACCGTCGGGACAGTCCACGAGGTCGAGCTGCAGGCTGGAGGACGACGGGGCCGGGCCCCCTGCCCTGCCGTCAGCGCCGCCGCAACCCCGGTGGCACCCTGCGAGGACGGCCAACGCGGAGACGACGAGGGCGGAGCGCATGACCGGGATCTACCACCGCCCGTTCGCCGGAGCGCCAAAAGCCGGCACCTCCGCCACGGCCTCACGTTCTGCTACCTTCGGAGGATGGTGTTGCGGCAACTGGGCGTCCTCGCCCTCGTGACGGTCGCGTGCGGTGGCGGCCGCGGTGAGCGAGCGGCTCCGGCCGCACCGGGAGGCAGCTCCGCCGTCCAACGCTTGGCGAGCACCCTGAGAGCCGCGAGCCCACGGTGCGTGGTGAAGGTCGAGGCCCTCGACGGGGGCGAGGCACGCATCGAGCTGGGCGATCCCGAGGTGCCCGCGACGGGTGGGCCGCCCATGCAGCTTCCGGTGGTGCACTGGTTCATGGCCCGCCCCTTCGTGAGCGAGACCGAGGTGGCCGAGCGTCGCGCACGGGAGAAGCAGCGCTTTGCCGAGTGCATGGGCGATGCGGGCTCGGGCCCCACCCACAAAGGGCACGACATGCATGCGGAGGGGTGCACTCACTCCTTCGCGGGGCCCGGCGAGGAGCCCGCCCCAGGGCACCACTATCGGCGCGAGCTCGCCATCGACCTCCCGCAGTACTTCAGTGCGCCGGCGGCCTGCGAGGCGGCGGTTGCCCGGCTTCGTACCGATCTGGTGGCGTACCCACCCTGACAAAAGAGGACGCGGCGCTCGGCTTTCGCCGGCGCCGCGTGATTCATCGGGCGGGAGCGGTCAGCTCTCGATGAACGACTTGAGCTGCTTCGAGCGAGACGGGTGCCGCAGCTTGCGCAGGGCCTTCGCCTCGATCTGACGGATGCGCTCGCGGGTGACCTCGAAGTCCTGACCCACCTCTTCCAGGGTGTGGTCGCTCTTCTCGCCGATGCCGAAGCGCATGCGGAGGACCTTCTCTTCGCGGGGCGTGAGGGTCTTCAGCACGCGGCGGGTCTGCTCCGCCAGGTTCATGTTGATGACCGCCTCGGCCGGCGAGATGACGCTCTTGTCCTCGATGAAGTCGCCCAAGTGCGAGTCTTCCTCTTCGCCGATGGGCGTTTCGAGGGAGATGGGCTCCTTGGCGATCTTCAGGACCTTGCGCACCTTGTCGAGCGGCAGCTCCATCTTCTCGGCAATCTCTTCCGGGGTCGGCTCGCGGCCGAACTCCTGAACCAGGTAGCGGCTGGTGCGGATGAGCTTGTTGATGGTCTCGATCATGTGCACCGGGATACGGATGGTGCGGGCCTGATCGGCGATGGCGCGGGTGATGGCCTGACGGATCCACCAGGTGGCGTAGGTGGAGAACTTGTAGCCGCGCTTGTACTCGAACTTGTCGACCGCCTTCATGAGGCCGATGTTGCCTTCCTGGATGAGGTCCAGGAACTGGAGGCCGCGGTTCGTGTACTTCTTGGCGATGGAGACCACGAGGCGGAGGTTGGCTTCCACCAGCTCGGCCTTGGCCCGCTCGGCCACCCGCTCGCCTTCGCGGATCTCGCCGTACGTGTGGCGGAGCTGCTTGACGTCGAGCTTGAGCTCTTCTTCCACCCGGCGCAGGTTCTTCAGCGCGGCGGAGTGGTTGGTCATCACCTCTTCGATGGTGATGCCGTGCTTCTTCTTGAAGCGGCGCTCGCCGTTGGCGTCGCCCTTGGCGGCCTTGGCTTCCTTGCGCAGGAGCTCCTTGTCGACGCCGGTGCGGCGCTCGAGCTCGGTGGATCCGCTCTCGGCGCGCTCGATCTTCTGGATGAGACCGCGGAGCTTCTGGACGATGCGGTCGATGGTCTTCTTGTTGAGACGCATCTCTTCCAGCGTGTCGACCATCTTCGCGCGGTTCTGCACGATGTCGTTTTCGACGGTCTTCTTCTTGCCGGCGGCGCAGGTCTCGAGGATGGCGCCCAAGTCCTGGGCGATCTTGTCGAGGTTCTTCACCTTGTCGATCTGGCGGAGGATCTTCTTGGCGGCCTCTTCCTCGTCGAACTCGCGCTCTTCGTCCTCGCCGTCGCGGACCAGCTCCTTCGCGCGGATCTTGTTCTTCCGGAGCTTGTCGCCGAGATCGATGATCTCGCGGACCGCCACGGGGCTGTTCAAGATGGCGCCGAGGACCTTGTGCTCGCCCTCTTCGATGCGCTTGGCGATCTCGACTTCGCCCTCACGCGTGAGCAGCGAGACGCTGCCCATCTTGCGGAGGTACATGCGAACCGGGTCGTTCGACTTGGAGTAGTAGCTCCCGTCGTCCTCTTCGGCCTTGGCGCCGTCGCGGGAGACCTGCTTCTTCGCTTCCGCCGACTCTTCCTCGACGATGCGCTTGGGCGCGATCTTCACCTGCGTAGCGGCGTCGACGATCTCGATGTCCTCGTCGCCGAGGGCCCCCATGACGTCGTCCATCTGATCGGAGATGACGTCGGCCGGCATCGACTCATTTACTTCGTCGTAGGTGAGAAAACCGTTTTTCTCTTTCCCGTTGCCGTTGCCGTTGGTGGTCTCAGGGACGTCCTTCCGATTCTTCGTCGCCATCGCCGGTGTACTCCACTTCGCTTCCGTCGAACCTCGCCGTGAAGTTGCTCACGACGCCCTTCGACAATGTCTTCGCCCGCTTACGGCCCACCCATAGTGGACAGCGCCGCTTTGGGCGAGTTCTTTCCAACGTTTTTTGCTTGATCCGCCCGAGATTCGTCCTGGCCCGGGTTTCCCGCCGTTTTGCTGCGCGCCGCCTTGTGCTTCGCCGCATCCGGCTCGTGTTTTGCTTTCTTTCTCCGCGGGGCCGTTCAGCTCCGCGCGCTACGACTTGTTGGGGCGCGACGCTGTGCGCTCTCGGGCTCGATCGTTGGCGGCTCTCGCAAGCTCGAGCTCCGCATCCCAGTCTCCGTCTCGCCCTGCGCGCTCTTGCTCTCTCGCAATCTCGGTACCCTCGACCAAAAGAAGTTGGGTCTTTAGCCTGTTTGCGTTGTCGAGCAAGTTCCCTTTTGCAAGGTCTTCCGTGTCGATCTCCGGACGGGTCAAGCGAGAAACGACAAAATCTCTGATTTCTTTCGGCAATTCTGGGCTGAGCGCGCCCAGGATGCGCTCTGCCACGCGGTTCGCCGAGGGGGCCTCCGGCCCGTCTGCCCCGCCTTCGTCGGCGGCGGCGGTGCGAATTGCGGCCACCACCAGCGCCGCCGGGCCCGAAAGGAGCGCGAGGCACGGCTCCACCTCTTCGTCCCGGAGGAGGCTCGGGTAGTCGAGGAGCGCCCCCACGATGGCCGTTCGCTCGGCAGAACCCGGCGCCCGTGCGCGGGTTCGCGCGCCACCGCCAGTGCCTGCTTCACCCGC
>JABFRG010000723.1 GCA_013141295.1 Polyangiaceae bacterium | reverse complement strand
GCCTTCGTGGCTTCGGTCGAGACCGCCATCGTCACGCCCCCTTCCCTTCGCGCCGTGGCGCTCGATGCCGACGCGCGCCCGAGCCGCCGACGGCGCCGCGAGCCGCTCTCCAAGCGCGTCGTGGTGAGCGCCGTGTGCATGGCCATCTTCACCTTCGGCGCGGCCGTGGGCTCCCTCTCGCTGGGCACGCAGGCCACCAGCGGCTTCTCGCAGCCGCACCTCGCGAACGCCCTCACCCGCGGCGAGCGGCCGACGGTGGAAGGCTTGCCGCAGGTTCCGCAGGCGCCCACCGCGTGGCGTTCCCCGGACGACGCAGAGCCGGCTCCGGTCGCGGCTGCGCCGGTTGCAGCTCCCGTTCGACCGAAGGCGCCGGCCGCTGCTGGACGCAGCGTGACGGTCGCGGCGGCGCCCCCCAAGCCCAAGGCCACGGCCGCTCCGGCGCGCGTGGTGGAGAGCTCGAAGGATGACGTGAGCAGCGCCAAGCAGACCTCGTCGGCTGCGGCGGGCGTCCTCGAAAACTCCCTCGGCGGTCGCTAAATCAGCGGCAAACGAGCTGCGTGGTCGCGGCGCCCGTGGGGCCCACCGTGATGAGCACCACCTGCTCGCAGGCCGGCGGCGAGAACAGCTCGATGGCGAGCACCGTCACTGCCACGGCCACCGATCCCAGGCCGAACGAGAGCGCCAGCGCGCGAATCCGGGCCTTTCGCGGGTCCGTGCGGCGCACGAAGGTCTGCTCCTCGGGATCGTCGGCCCAGAGCTCGTCGAGTGGGGCGCTGTGGGATTCGGGCATGTCGAGGGGGTCCTACGCGCGCGCGGCGGGGATCTTCCCTCGCTGCGCACGTCGGGGATCGAGAGCCGGAGCGGCGGCCCTCGACCGACGGGTCTACCGCTTGACGCCCAGGAGCGTGTAGCCGCTGGTGTTGGTGACGGCCGCGGTGATCACGAATCCCTGCGACGCGAAGCTGGTCACCGTCTGCTCGAGATCGGAGCCAGAGACCTGTTCGAGCCTAGCGGTGACCTTGGTGGCGGCCGGGTCCTTGAAGGCGAAGAGCGTGTATCCTGCAGTGTTCGTCGTCGCTGCCGTGACGGTGAAACCGCGCGCGGCGAGAGAAGTGTTCGTCGCCACCAGCTCGGAGCCCTGGACCTGCTCGAAGGTCGCTTCGTAGGTCGCCGCCGTCCCCGCCACCTGGGTGCCGAACAGCGTGTATCCGGCGTCGTTCGCGGTTGCGCCAGCCACGACGTTGCCTTTGGCCGCAAGGGACGCGACCGCGCCCTGTAGCCCCGACCCGAGCACCTGCTCGAACGTGGTCGACGTCTTCTTGGCCGCCTTGGCGTCCTTGAAGCCCACCAGCGTGTAGCCCGCGGTGTTGGTCAGCGCCGCGGTGATGGTGAACCCTTCGGTGCCAAACGCCGCGACACTCGCGGTGAGCCCCGAGCCCAGCACCTGGTCGAGCTTGGTCTCGTAAGCGGTGGGACCGCCCGGGTCCTTGTATCCGATGAAGGTGTACCCCGCGGTATTGGTCGTCGCGGCGGTGATCACGAAGCCCTCGTCGCCGAACGCCTTTACCGTCGCGGTGAGCTGCGACCCCGAGACCTGCGCAAACTTCGTTTGATAGCTGGCCGCGGTCTTGAAGCGCTTGAAGCGCAAGTCCGACGTGGCCGCGGCGACGCCCGAATCGGGGTCGACCACGTTGCCATCGAGCACCTCGGCATCGCCAGTGACCCCCGAGTCCTGCTCTCCCCCGCCAGGCGCCGGGCTACTGGCCTCGCTTGAAGAACAGGCCATCGCACAGCAAAATACCCACAGCGCACCGCGTCCGAGCGTCGTCGACATCATCGTTCCCCTCTCTGCTGATCTCTTGTCGCGACCATCGCACGATGATCGCCGGCCAGCGTACTACCGGACACGCGCCCCGCTGGCAACTCAAACGTGTCGATAGTTGCCTATCTCGGCCACATGCTCGACAGGGCGAGCTCGATCGCGTGCGTTCACCACCGTGCCCGCCAGCTCACTTCGTCGCCGGCGAACACGGGTGCACCCAGGACGCGCAGAACGCGGTCGGGCAGAACGACGGTCCAGTCGGGGCCATCTACCACAGTGCCGAACCGGGTGAATTCGCCGGCATCCGGCGGCGCGTCCGGCGCCTCGTCGAGCCGTCGATGCCAGTCGCGGCAGAATGCGACGAAGTCCCAGGCTTCCGCTCCGACCTCGGGTCGTGGCGCAATGGCGCAGTCGGCGCCGTACCACGTGCCGTCGCTCTCGAAGACGCGATGCACCACGCAGACGAGGGCGCCGCGGTAGCGGACCTCGGCTCGTTGCTCCAATGCTTCGAGGTTCTTGGTCATCCACTCAAGCTCACTGAAGGGGCACATCGACCGATACCACCACCACGTCGGCGCTCTCCTTCGAGTTTAGACGGATGTGCACCCGAGTCCGCACATCTGGGACGTCCAGCGTTGCGAGAACTTCGCCCTCCACGGTCTGAACCGCCAGCGTCCGGCTCGGCGTCTCGAGCTCCCGCACGAGGGAGCACCAGTCTGCCCCTTCGGGGTCGCTGGAGCCGGAACCCAAGCGGACGCGTACATCGCCATCCACGTAGCAACAAACCACCAACGCAATTTGCGTCTCGTTCGCCGCCCACCAGTCTCCCGGACGAGCGATCTCTGCCACGATCGTCGCCGGATGCTTCGGGTCTTCGACATAGAGAAGCGGATATTCCAACGATACGACCACATCCTTCACCGCCCGAACCTCCCGTCATGCTTCGCCTCGAGCCCAGACGCGTGCTCCAACAGAAACGCGAGGTCGACGAAGCGCCCCAGCGCCTCGCGCAGGCTCTCGCTCGGTTGGACGACCTTCGTTCCCCCGCGGTCGGGCTCTATCGCGAAGGTGATCTCCAACACGCGATCGCGCGCAACCGCGACGAAGTCGCTCTGAATGTCGAGAATACCGTCGGTCCACTCGAAGGTGACGCATCTCGCACCGAAGAGCTCTCCCGGCACGGCGTCCACACCTGGCGCGGGAACGCGGCGGCGCATGATCTCCGCAGCGGCGGTCTCGAGCGCCTCGCACCCGGCGCGCATCTCGATGTACACCGACACCGGCAGGTACTCCGGCGGAGTGTCCAGCAGCTCCCTCGGGTGCGCGACGATCGCCGTTGCGCCGACACGTCGAGCGACCCAGGCGTCGACGACTCGCAGCGCGATGCCGCGTTCCAGGAAGTCATACTCCATGGGGTTTCATCATACTGAACCGCGCGTCGTCCCCGGAGCTCCGAGGAAGTCACCAAGCTGCTCGAGCCAGGCAGCGAAGGAGGGAGAGTACTCCGACATGCTTTCGTCTTCATGGTCGCGATAGTAGACGCGGCTAGCGCGTCCCTCCTCGCGATTCAACGCGAAGTAGTCGCCATTCCCTATGCCGTAGAACGGAACGAACTGAGGCGGCCACCGAAAGAGCTCCACCTCCTGGTCATATACGAACCCTATCGGAGCATCAAACGTGGTCCTCCCCTCGTCGGACACGCTATAGATGGCGCCAGGGAAGTCGTACTCACCCATCAGGTCGATGAAGTAGACGAACTCGTCGGGGAACTCGGTTTCGAACCGCATTTCCAACGCCTTCCAGGCCTCCGGCGAAGGAGGCTCGAACCGCACCGGCGCCTCGGGGAGCAGCTGAGCCAGCAGTGTGCGAACCTCTTCGCGCGTCATTGGTGGGTCCTCGCGGTCACGGTCACTACGAGCCGCTCGCCGCGCGCTCGCGACGAAGAAAGACAAGGCGACCGGGCAGCAGGATGTCGTCGATGCGCTTGGTCGAGACGAGAACCTTCGTCGCGAAGGAGCCTTCGCGGATCTGCTGGGCCATGAGCTCGGAGAGCGTCCGTTCGATCTCTTCTCGGTCCTCGGCGCTCTCTTCGAACAGCACGAAGGTCAGAACGATGGTGTCCTGGCAGTCGATGGATACCGCGCGGAAGTTCGGGGACACCGCGCCGAGCAGCGCCTGGATGAGCCAGAGGGCCTGCTGATTCTCTTCGTCGAGCGTCGCCATGGCCGCCTACATCTCCCCAGAAGGCCACAAATCTAGGCGATTGGTGGCTGCAGCTCAAGTGAATTGCCTACGGGCCCGATCTCCGATCGACCACGGCTCCCGTCCCGAGCGTCCGAAGTATCCACCCGTTTCGATGCTAGGATGACTCATGGCAATCGTTGCCCTCATCACCCGAGAGCCGCCACTCACCCTGGATGAATGGCTATGCTGCATCGAGGCAACCCCTGAGCTGGTCCCACCTGCCCCAAGCACGATATTGAATCCATTTACCCGGCAGCCGTACCTGCACAGGCCCGCCCCCGGAGACGTCAACATCGTTCTACCGGGCCTGGACGCGGAGAGCTCAATAGAGTCGGGCTCGGAGTTTGCACAGGATGCGACGCTCGCCGTGAACGGGCCCGACGAAGGAGTGTCTCCGGGGACCAGGGCGCTGATCTTGAGGGTGGCAGCGAGCATGCGAGCACAGGTGGAGTGGCTTGTTTAGCCGGTGCTCGTCTGCCCGTCGTCAACAAAGATTCCCTGGGGCATACGCGTGGGTTAGCCGGCAGGGAAGTGTCGGCACGTGTCCGTCCGATGCGCTCTCGAGGAGCACGTAGAGAGCCGAGCCCGCCCACAGCTTACCCTGACCCATCAGCCATCGAGCCAGACCGCCGCTATCTGCGAGGAGTCGTATTCCGCCCGTGTCCTCGAACCACATGCCAAAGGTGGCGGGTTCTGGATCACCGTGAAGCGTAACTTCCCACCCGAGCCCCGAGGCTACGATCATGAAGCTCCACCT
>JABFRG010001279.1 GCA_013141295.1 Polyangiaceae bacterium | reverse complement strand
CTCAAGGGGCTCACGGCCGACGACGAAGCGGCGCTGGATCGCTCGGTCTCGCCCTGCGAGGACTTCTTCCAGTTCGCCTGCGGAAGCTGGGTGAAGAAGACGAACATTCCCGACGACGAGTCGAGCTGGATGCGCAGCTTCAGCACCATCCGCGACCAGAACGAGGCGACCCTGCGCGACATCGTCGAGAGCCTGGGAAAGCCCGAAGCGAAGCTCGCAGAAGAGCCGACGCAGCTCCGCGACTTCTATGCATCCTGCATGGATGAGGCGACCATCGAGAAGCTCGGCGCCAAGCCCCTCGACGCCGACCTCAAGCTCATCGGCACCGTGAAGGACGCAGCGTCGCTGGGCAAGGTGCTGGGCAAGCTCCACGCGCGCGGCCTCGCTCCGCTCTTCGCGGTGGGCGTGCAGCAGGACTTCGCCGACTCCACCAAGATGATCGGCGCCTTCGACCAGGCGGGCCTGGGCATGCCGGAGCGCGACTACTACCTGAAGACCGACGGGAAGTTTCCCGAGCTCCGGAAGAAGTACGAAGCGCACGTGACCGCCATGTTCACGCTCCTCGGCAACAAGAAGGCCGCCGAGGCGGCGGCCACCGTGCTGCGCATCGAGAAGATGCTCGCCGAGAAGCAGATGACCAAGGAGGACCGCCGGGAGCCCAAAAAGGTGTACCACCTGACGGCCCGCGCGGACCTCGCCAAGGTGGCGGCCGACTTCCCCTGGGACGCGTATCTGGCGGAGCTGCCGGCGAAGGAGGCGAAGCTCTTCAACGTGGCGCAGCCGGACTACCTGGCGGCCGTGGGAACCTTCGCCAAGAGCGGCATCCCCTTCGCCGACTGGCAGGTGTACCTGCAGTGGCACGTGCTGCGTGGCGTGGCGCCGGCCCTCTCCAAGGCCTTCGTGGACGAAGGCTTCAAGTGGCAGAGCGCGCTCCGCGGCACCGCCAAGATTCCGCCCCGTTGGAAGCGCTGCGTGCGTGCCACCGACGGCGCGCTCGGTGAGGCCCTGGCGCAGCCGTTCGTCATGAAGACGCTGGGCGCCGAGGGCAAGGCCACCGTGAAGGACATGGTCCTCGCCATCGAAGAGGAGATGAAGAAGAACCTCACCGGTCTGGCGTGGATGGACCCGAAGACCCGGGAGCTGGCGCAGAAGAAGCTCGCCAAGATCGCCAACAAGATCGCCTTCCCCGACAAGTGGCGGAGCTACAAGGGCCTCAAGGTCGACAAGAAGAGCTACTACGACAACGTCACGCGCGCCGACGCCTTCGAGCAGGCGCGGCAGCTCGCCAAGGTCGGCAAGCCGGTCGACCGCAACGAGTGGTACATGACGCCGCCGACGGTGAACGCGTACTACGACCCGTCGATGAACGAGATGGTGTTCCCGGCCGGCATCCTGCAGCCGCCGTTCTACGCCAACGCTCGGCCCGTCGCCGCCAACTTCGGCGGCATCGGCATGGTCATGGGCCACGAGCTCACGCACGGATTCGACGACGAGGGTCGTCAGTTCGACGCCGACGGCAACCTGAAGGACTGGTGGTCGCCCAGCGTGAACACCGAGTTCGAGAAGCGGGCCTCGTGCGTCGAGAAGCAGTACGACGAGTACGTGGTGCTCGAGACGCACGTGAACGGCAAGCTCACGCTGGGCGAGAACCTGGCGGACCTCGGCGGCGTGAAGCTCGCCCTCGCGGCGCTGAAGCAGAAGGTCGGCAAGACCGAGCGCGCCGAAGGCGCAGCCACCCCGGAGCAGCAGTTCTTCCTGGGGTTCGCCCAGGGCTGGTGCGGCAAGTACCGCGACGAGATGATGCGTCTGTTGGTGGCCACCAACCCGCACTCGCCCCCCAATCTGCGGGTCAACGGGCCGCTCTCCAACACGCCGGAGTTCGCGGCGGCGTTCTCGTGCCAGCCGGGGCACAAGATGGTGCGGAAGGATCGCTGCGAGGTCTGGTGATCGAAGACGCTACCTGAAGCATGGGCGCGGGCACGCAGGTGCTTCGCGCCCATTTGCTTTTCCGGTGGGCGGTCCGCGGCTCACAAGGGCGGAACTCCGGTTGTAATTTGCCTTCCTGCTTGGCAGACTCGCGCCCATGCGCACGACGTGGAGCTTTGCGGTCCTTTCCTGTGTCCTCATGTTGGGCTGCGAGCAGCGCCGCTACGTCCAGGGGCCCTCTGCGCCGGCCGCACCGGCACGCCCGCGGCTCGCGGCAGCGGGGGGCGCGCAGTCGCTCACCCGTGTGACCAGCGACCCCATCGACGAGGTGTCGCCGGTGGTTTCGCCGGATGGCAGCACGCTCCTCGTCAACGCCATCACCTACGACACCAACCACGCCATCGCGCAGCAGGTGCTGGTGGGTGTGAACCCGGCCGGGGCCTCCGGGCGCACGCTGTTCACGTCCGAGAAGAGCATTTCCCGCGGCGCGGCCTGGTTGCCCGACTCCAGCGGCATGGTCTTCGTCTCCAACGCCATGGGCAACTTCAACCTGGTGCGTACGCTCTCGAAGACGCCCAACGCCGCGCTCAGCGTGGTCGCCCGTGGCGATATGGCTCCCGACATGGATCGCACCTCGGTGTCGCCCGACGGCAAGTTCGTCACCTTCGAAATGGGCCGCAACGGCGTCAAGTACGTGGGCGTCTCCGGCATGGATGGCTCGAACTTCACGCAGCTCACCGAGGGGCGCGCCCCGGCCTTCAGCCCCGACGGTCGCCGCATCTCCTTCGTGCGCAAGGTGGGCAGCTTCGATCAGATCTTCATCGTCAACGCGCAGAACGGCGGCGAGCTCACCCAGCTCACCAACGACGACTCCGACAACCGGGCGCCTCGCTGGGCTCCCAACGGCCGTTACCTGACGTTCGCCTCCAACCGCGGCTGGAACCGCTTCGCAGCCCAGGGCGGCAGCGCGGCCACCACCTGGAACATCTACGCCATCCGCATCGACGGCACCCAGCTCACCCAGCTGACCGACGGCCCCATCACCTCGGTGCAGCCGTTCTGGGCCTACGACACGTTCATCTACTTCTCGTCGAACGACGCAGGAAACTTCGACATTTGGCGGCTCAAGCCGGTGGGCGACCTGGCGATTCCCTGAGTCACCCGTTCGGATACCTTGCAACTGCAAGGAACGGTGTTAGTACTTTCAATTGAAAGATGAGCTCCGTAGCCCCGCTCCCGCGTCCGGCCCCCGAAGCCGGAGCCACCCTCACCAAGGCGACGCTCCGCGTGGCCGAGCGCCTCGGTCTGAGCCAGAAAGACCTGGGCGCTATCCTCGGCATCTCTGCCGCCACCGCCTCGCGCCTCTCGGCCGGGCAAAAGGAGCTCGACCCCGCGGCCAAGGAGGGGGAGCTCGCGCTGTATCTGGTGCGCATCTTCCGCAGTCTCGACGCGCTCGTGGGGGGGAGCGAGCAGGCGCTGCGCGCGTGGCTCACCGCCTACAACGAACATCTATCGGGCGTTCCCAAGGACCTTCTTGCTCGCGTGAGCGGACTCATTCATGTCGCAGAGTATTTGGACGCGATGCGGGGCAAGCTCTAACGTCCGACCCCTCGCGCTGCGCGGGGCGTTTCGGGTCGTCGAGTCCCAGCACGTCACGTCCACCCGCAAGTTGGTCGATTCGGACGCCGAGCAGGAGCTCCTGGAGGAGCTGCTCGAGGGCGTGAAGCCGCCGGTGCCGCTCGGCCCGGACTTTCAGCGCCTGCACTACTTGCTGTACACGCCGTTCCGGCACCCACCCCTTCGCTACGGGTCGCGGTTCGGGGTCAAGGTGGAGCGCGGCATCTGGTACGGCGCGAAGGAGCTCTCCTGCGCGTTCGCGGAAGTGGCGTACTACCGGCTGCTCTTCCTCGAAGGGACGGCGGCGGAGCTGGGGACGGTCATCGTGGAGCTCTCGGCGTTCGCCGTGCCCATCCGCACCAAGCGTGGGGTCGATCTGACGGCGCCTCCTTTCGATGCCTTCGAGGCGCAGTTGGCTTCGAAGACGCGGTACGACACATCGCAGGCCATGGGCGTCGACATGCGGGCCGCCGGGGTCGATGCCTTCCTCTACGTTTCCGCGCGCGATCCTGCCCGTGGTACCAACGTGGGCCTCTTTCGTCCGGTGTTCACCGTGACCAAGCCGAAGCGACTCGATACCTGGACGTGCACCGCCACGCGCGACAAGGTGGAGCTCAAGAAGAAGGATCTCCTGTCGCGGGGACAATACACGTATCCGCGCGAAGACTTCCTCGTGCGCGGCAAGCTGCCTCGCCCTGCCACCTGAGTGCAAGACGTGCGCGACGCGCTGCCATGAACGAAGCGTCACGCGGCGCGCCCGACCCCTCGTGGTACTGTGGCCGGGAATGCGCTCCGCTCGAATGCTCCTCCTCCTTATCGGGGCGACCGCCCTGGTCGCCTGCGACACGTTCTCTTCCGAAGCCGTCGGCGGCGCCGCGGGTGCCGACGCCAGTCTCGATGCGGACGCTGGCCCCGGTCCGGTCGAGGGAGGGGGACCCGTCGATGCCCAGCGGGCGGACGCCGGTGCGAACCTTCTTCAAAATGGAGACTTCGCGCTGGGGTGTGGCGTCTGGCTGGCGCAGCGGGCGAGCGTCACCGAGACGGACGGGATGAACGGCCGCGGCTGCTTGGTTTGCGGGGACAGGGACGCGACGGTGTGGGGAATCTCGCAAGTAGTCCGCGCTCTACCGGACGCGAAGTACGTGGCGCACGCGTGGTTCGCCGCGCCCGTCACCGCCGCGCAGGCCACGGCCAAGGCGGTCGAGGTGGAGCTCGAGGAAACGTCCGGGGGCAAGCAGCTCAATGTATCGACCACGGTCGCGCCCGATCTGGCGGGCTCCTG
>JABFRG010000847.1 GCA_013141295.1 Polyangiaceae bacterium | reverse complement strand
CGTCTCCGTGACCACGGCCGTCGGCGCTGGCGAGGCCGGCAAACGTAACGAGCCGGAGCCCCTCCCCCGTTCGTCCGTTCGCCCTCGGAGCCAACAGCTCGCGGGTGCGCTGCCTCGACGCAGGACCGCTCGGCGCCGTTGGGTGCGCGTGTTAAACTCGAGGAACCGTGAGCGCTGAAGGTAAACGCATTCTCGAAGAAGCTCGTGCACTGTCGCCGGAGGAGCGCCGCAGCATTGGGCTGGAGCTACTGGAGGACGACGACGGGACGCTCGAGGAAGTCGAGCAAGCTTGGATCGCGGAAGTGGAGCGTCGGATGGCCGATGTGAGGGCAGGGCGCTCCGAGCTCATCCCGCTTGCCAAGGCCATGCAGATGCTGGGCAAGCGTCAGCCCCCCTGAGCCGTCTGGTCGCGGTCGAGCGGGCCGCGTACGAGGCGCCCTTGGCGGCGCTCGACAAAGAAAGCCCGCGTCGGATGTCGACGCGGGCCTGGGGATGTCGCGGTGGCTAGCGGTCACGCCTTGGGCGCGGGGCGGTTGCCTCGGCCGCCGGGCTTGCCGCCCTTGTGCGCACGGCCTCCGTGATCGCCATGAGCGGCCTTGCGGATCTCCTGCGCCTCTTCCTTGGTCACCTTGCCGTCGGCCTTGGCGGCGTTGATGGCGGTCTGCACCTTGGCGACGCGAGCGTCGAAGCGCGCGCGCATCTCCTTGGCCTTGTCCGCGTCGATCTTCTTGGCCGCGATGCGCTCTTCCATCTTCGCGCGCATCTTGGTGACGCGGGCGTCGTGGCGGGCCTGGAAGTCGGCGGCGGGCACCGGGTACTGCACCGCGTCCTTGCCGTCTCCGGGACCACGGCCGTCGGCGCTGGCCAGGCCGGCGAAGGTGACGAGCGGGAGCGAGAAGAGCAGAGCGAAGAGCGAGCGTTTCATGATGCGATACCTGCGTTCGTTGGGTGGGGTGGTGAGACCTTCGTTTCGGTCTCATGAGGTTGGACGCTCGGCGCGGAACTTCGATGCCCCGCTTTGCATCTCTTTACGGAGCCTGCTCCGGCCCGCAACCATGGACTTTTGCGCCCGATTGCGGCAGTTTGGCCCCGACGATGTTGGGGCAATCGTACGTACCCGAGACATGCGAAGCCTGCCACGCCATGGCGGAGCTTCGCGAGGTGGAGGAGGCCGATGGGCTGCCCCCGTATCGCGTGTGCGCGGCGTGCGCGGCTCGGCTCACGGAGCACGTGCTGCGGCCGCTCGAGTGGTTTCGACTCGCAGCGCTCCACGGATGGTCGCGGTACCACCTCCACGACGACTTCTACGATGAGCTCGGCCGGAGCATTGATCCGGTGGACGACGCCGAGCTCCACCCGTTCCCCGCGCTCGCGGACTGCGCAGCGTCGCTACCGCTCGCCGTAGACGTGGCGTACGCGCTGTGGCACCTGCCCCGTGCGCTCGTTCCCTTGTTCGCGGCGCAGCCTGCGGCGACCCTCGAGCTTCTCGAGCAGACCACCGCGCAACGCCCCCACCCGGACATCCGAGCCTCGGCCGACGAGATCGCGGCCGTCGCACTGGGCCCGGTGGCCGAAGAGTGGATACGTCGCGAATGTGCGGGCGACAACGACGCGCTGCTCTTCCCCCTCGCCCAAGCCGCGGCCGCGTGCCTTCCGCGAGACGAGGCGCTCGCCTACGTGCGCCAAGCTCTCGCCGCACCGGGTACGAACGTGGCCGAGCGAATCGGCTGTCTCGCTTGGTTTCACGACGAGGCCGCGCTCGACCTCATCGAGCAACATGCCTGTGCGCCCATCTCCGAGACCTGGGGTCGGACGGCAGCGGCTTCTGGCATCACCTGGGACCGCGCGCGCCGCTGGATGGAGGCCGGACGTCCACTGAGCACCGTCGCGCTCGATGCGCTCCACGCGTGCGTGCGCTACGACAGTCCGCTACTGGCGGAGCTCGCACCGCGTCTTCTGGATCCGCCCGATGTCGCCACGCTGCGTGCGGTGCTGACCGAGCAGATGGATCGCGATCCTGTTCCACGCGTGAAGAAGCTCGCTGCGAGACTCATCGAGGATGCGGAGGCGCTGGTCGTGGGGGTGCCGGATTTCCCGCTCGGGGAGCGTCGGAGCGACGAGTGGCCGCAGGCTGAGACGCCCCGCGACGAGACGGAGTAGTCCGAACGAGCTCAGTCGCTGTTCTGCCAGGTCAGGATGCCGTGCGTGCCGAAGGTGACGAGGCGCCCCGGTGCGCTTGCGATGGTCACGTAGATCCACGCCTCGTGGGATCGGTCCATCTCGGTCGGATCTACGCGCAAGATTCGGGTCTCCGCGTTCTCGTCCAAGGTCCGGTCGACGTGACGGCGCTCTGCGTCACCGATGGTCGTGGACGCTCCCGCGAAGAAGCGCGCCAACGTTCGCGCCTGATCCCGTGTGCCGATGGGCAGGAAGACGCCCTCCGCCGACGGGTGCGTGCAGAGAAGGCCGCCGGTTTGGTTCGTGTACACCACGCCGCTCGGGTAGAGGATGATGAGCCCGAGGGTGTCTGGGCCTATGGCACCGAGATCGACGAGCGGCTTGTCGATGCTCGAGAGCTTCGGCCAGTCGAAGCCGATGTCGTTCCCGTCGTCGTCCACACGCGCCATGGCGACGAGTAGACGGCGGACGGACCGAGCGTGTCAACGAGCCCCACGCACGGCAGCGGCCTCCGCTCCCGATCGACCGAAGCTGGGTTGCCGGTGGGGCGGCGCGTGGTACGTTCAGGCGACCTGAGGGGTGAACATGCTTTTGCGACGCACGGTGCTCGGCGCACCCTTGCTTGGTCTCGTTCTTCTTCATTGCAGCTCCGACCCTCCGAGCGCGACGCCCGGTGACGCGGGCGTCGACAGCGCCGCGCAGCCGCGAAAGGATGCAGGGGGCCAGCCTCCCGTGGTTGATGCGGGGCCGGATGGCCAGACCATCGACCCCAGCGCGACGGAGGGTGGTAGCGCACGGTTCGAGGCGCGATACAACGAGCTGAAGTTCGAGGACGGCACCGTCGCGCGCTCGTTCTTGGGGTTCTACGACCGCGCCCTGGGCACCATGTGCCGGGTGCGCGCTGCCGGGGTAGACAAGTTCTACTGCTTGCCGGTCACTTCCGCGGGGGCGGAGTTTCCGCAGTTCTTGGATGCGAGTTGCTCGCGCCCAGCGGTCGTGCACCAAACCTGGTGGCCGTACACCGTGGCCCACCTCGACTTTCGAGCCTGCGACCACGCGTACTACAAGATGGGGGCCGGCACAGTCGCGGGTGAGGCCTACTACAAGGACGTCGACGGCACGTGCAAGAGCTCTCGCGTGTCTGCGGACGAGACGGTGTATCCGATCACACCCATCGCCATGCGGGACCTCGGGGAGCTCACGCGGGTGGACGAGACGCGCACGTTCCCCCAGGAGCGACCGGGCTCTCGCATCGTGCTCCGGGCAGACCGATTCACGCACCCAGACGGCACCTTCATGTCCGCCGAGCCGAATCTGTACGATCTACCCAATGCCTCGCGGGGCGAAGAGGCATTGGCTACCGACGGCGTTCGCCGGTTCATTCCCGCGCGGTCTCAGACCCTCGATAGCTTCTTCGCATCGGACACCTGCGCCCCGGAGACCCGCGGGTTCGTGCTCCAGGTTCACACCTATACTCAAGGATGCAGCACGATGCCCGAGCGACGCGCGGGCTGGTTTCAGTACAAGTCCGTGGGCAATTGCGTGCAGCGCGAGTATCACCCGAGACCCTCGACCACCCCGCTTTCCACCTGGTGGCGCGGGTCCGACGGCACTTGTTCGATGGCAACCCCCGAGCTACGCGCCTTGTACGACGTGTACCCGCCCGGCCCGCTCACGGACGAGGCTCCGCCCGCCACGCTCGCCGAGCTGACGCATCGCTGGTCCACCCCGGCGTTCGGGGCGACGTCGGGCACACAGCTGGTGGCCAAGAGCGACTTCACGGAGTCCGCCGATGGCCTTTCCTACCGAAGACGAAAGTGGCAGCTCTTCCTGAAAGCAAACGATACCCCGTGCACGCCCACGGGCTATGGCCCCAGCGGAGTGGCGCGTTGTCGGCCCGTCACCGAGTACACCGCCACGGTTTCGGAGCTGTTCAGCGACGCCGCATGCACGCAGAAGACCATCGGAGCTCTCGAGGCGGTCGGCTGCGACCGGCCCAAGCGCCTGACGACCTACGTTCGAAGCGCGGATTTCCCCTATCCGATCTATCGATATCCCACGACCTTCGGGACGCGCGCGGCGGTTTGGTCCAAGCAGGGCAACGCGTGCGTGGCCCTCACCCCGAGCGCGGGCGCCGACTATTTCGACCTCAGTTCCCTTCAAGTGGTTCCGGAGACAGAGTTTCCGAAGGTGTTGAGCGGAGAAGTCGACTTGATCGACTACTACTAGCCGTCGCTGTTTCCGCGCACGCAAGAAGGCCCGCGTCGGGTGTCGACGCGGGCCTTGGGATGGTCGCAGTGGCTAGGGGTCACGCCTTGGGCGCGGGGCGGTTGCCTCGGCCGCCGGGCTTACCCTGGTGCGCGCGGCCGCCGTGGTCGCCGTGGGCGGCCTTGCGGATCTCCTGCGCCTCTTCCTTGGTCACCTTGCCGTCGGCCTTCGCGGCGTTGATGGCGGTCTGCACCTTGGCGACGCGAGCGTCGAACCGCGCGCGCATCTCCTTGGCCTTGTCGGCGTCGACCTTCTTGGCTGCCATGCGCTCTTCCATCTTCGCGCGCATCTTGGTGACGCGGGCGTCGTGGCGAGCCTGGAAGTCGGCGGCGGGCACCGGGTACTGCACCGCGTCCTTGCCGTCTCCGGGACCACGGCC
>JABFRG010000603.1 GCA_013141295.1 Polyangiaceae bacterium | reverse complement strand
CGAGCTCGCGGATCAACTGGCTGAGCGTCAGGCCTCTCACGATGCGTTCTCTACCACGGACCGCCCGCGTCTTCGACTCAGGAGGCCGGTTCGAAGACCAGTCGTACCGCACTGCCCTTGGGCACCCGCGTTCCGGGGAGGGGCCACTGGCGTACGAGTCGGCCGGTGCCGTCGATCTCCGGCACCAGTCCGGCCGCAGTGACCTGCCGAACCGCGTCGCGCGCCGCAAGGCCCGCCGCATCGGGGACCTTCACCGCGTTGGCGGCCGGCGGACCGAACACCGAAGGCGGAGCAGGCATGGCGGCCACGGCTTGCGGCTTCAGGAGCGCCAGGGTCGCGTCTGCAGGATCGTTCTCGCGAGTCACCTGGCTGAGGCGCGGCGCGGTGGAGTTCGGCGTCACCCCCAGATAGCGCAGGCTGGCCTCGGCCACCCGGCGGAACACCGGGCCCGCGAGATCGCCGCCGTAGCGGCCGATCATGGGCTCGTCGAGCACCACCGCGATGACCAGGCGCGGCTTGTCGGCCGGGACGAATCCGATGAACGACGCCGTGTACTTGTCCTCGGAGTACTTGCCGGTGGCCGGGTCGGCCTTCTGCGCGGTGGCGGTCTTGCCGGCCACGCGGAAGCCCGGGACCGCCGCCTCGACGCCGGTGCCGCCGTCCTCCACGACCGCCGTCAGCATCTCGGTGATGGTGTGCGCGACCTGGGCCGAGATCACGTCGCGTCGCGCCTTGGGGACGCCGTCGCGAATGATGTTGCCGCGTGCATCCTGCATCTTCTTGACGAGGATGGGCTCGTACAGACGGCCGCCGTTGGCGATGGCCGAGAGCGCCATCGCCAGCTGCACCGTGGTGACGCTGATGCCCTGGCCGAAGGAGGCGTTGGCGGTCTCCACCTCGAACCACGGGCGGCCCTTGGGGCGGAGCACGCCGGTGGCCTCGCCGGGCAGCGGCAGCCCGGTGGTCTCGCCGAAGCCGAACTTGCGGAAGCCGGCGTAGAGCTGGGGCTCGCCCAGTCGAAGCGCGATCTTCAACGCGCCGATGTTGGAGCTCTTGGCGAGCACCTGGGTGGGCGTCAGCCAGTCGTTCAAGTGGGTGTCGTGAATGGTCACGTTGCCCAGCTGGAAGGTGCCGTGCTCGCAGAAGATGGGCTCGGTGGGCTTCAGCACGCCGGCCGAGAGCGCCGTCGCCAGCGTGAACACCTTCATGACGCTTCCCGGCTCGAAGCGGTCGGTGACCACGCGGTCACGTCGCGCGTCCACTTCCGAGGCGCCGTAGTCGTTGGGGTTGTACCCGGGGGTCGAGGCCAGCGCGAGGATCTCCCCGGTGTTGGGGTCGACCACCACCAGCGACGCACCCTTCGTCTCGTAAGTGCGCTGCGCGGCGTCGAGCTCCTGCTCCACCACGTGCTGGATGCCGCCGTCGATGGTGAGCGTGACGTCGTGGCCGGCGAGCGCGTCGCTGTCGGTCTTGCCCTCGGAGAAGATGAGGCGGCCGGTGCGGTCGCGGAGGCCGCGCACGTCTTGGATGCGCCCCTTCAGCTCTTCGTCGAGATAGAGCTCGAGGCCGTCCTTGCCCAGGCCGTCGGGCGCCACGAAGCCGAGCACCGGTCCCAAGAGCTCGCGGCTCGGGTAGTACCGGTGTCCCTCGCCCTCGAGGTTCAAACCGCGCACCGGGTGCGGGTTCTTCTTGGGGTCCGACATGTCGCGGATGGCCTGCGCCTCGTCCCCGGAGATGCGGCGCTTGAGCCAGATGAAGCGCTTCTTGGTGAGGAGCTTGGCGTAGGTCTCGTTGAGGTCGAGGGTGAGAGCCGTGGCGAGCCGGATCGAAGCGTCCTTGAGCACCGAGGCCTGCGCCTCCTGCCCTTCCACGCCGCGGATCATCTCCGCCACGTCCACGCTGAGGCTCGGCACCTCGACGGTGACCGCCAGCGGCGACCCGTTGCGATCGTGGATGGTGCCGCGCTTGGGCTCCACGTGGAGCCGGCGCATGCGCTGGTTCTCCGCCGTTTCTTTCCACTGCGCGCCGTCTTCCACCTGCACGCGATACGCGCCGGAGACGAGGCCACCCAGCCCCAGCGCCATGATGCCGGAGAGGATGCCGATGCGAACGCGAATCCACTTTGCCCGCTCGGGGTCGAGGTTCCTCATTCGTCCTTCTTTGCTTGCGCCGCCGGCTTGTCGGCGCTGCTGGCCGGCATGGGAGCCGGACGATGCGGGTCGAGGGAGACGATGCGCTCGGGCGGGGCTTGCTCCATGCCGAGCAGGGTGCGCGCCACCATATCGACGCGCGAGGGCGTCTTGTAGCTGGCGGCCTCGAGCTCGAGCACGCGCTTGGTCTCTTGCAGCTTGGCCTCTTCGGCGCGGGCCCGACCCAGCTCGTAGCCGAGCTCCAGGTTGCGGCTGCGGAGCGCGAGGTGCACGCAGAAGGCGCTGGCGGTGGCGATGACCGCCAGCGTCCACACCGGCACGAAGGCGCGGCTCTTCTTGCTCACGGCTCCTCCGATTCCGGTGCGGCTTCGCCGTCGTCGACTTCGGCGGCCATGGGCAGCGTGGCCACTCGCAGCTTGGCGCTGCGTGCGCGCGGGTTCGCCTCTTCCTCTTCGGGCGAGGGTCCGAGCGGCTTCTTGGTCACCACGTTCCACTGCTCGCGCACGCGGAAGGCCTGTTTCACCAGGCGATCCTCCAGCGAGTGGAAGGAGATGATGGCGCAGGGAGCGCCCGGCGCCAGCACGTCGCGCGCCACCGCCAGCAGCGTCTCCAGCTCCTCGAGCTCGGCGTTCACCTTGATGCGCAGCGCCTGGAACGTGCGCGTGGCCGGGTCGACGCCACCGACCCGCACCGGCCCCACCGCGCGCACGATGGCGCGGCGAAGATCGAGCGTGGTGTGGAGATCGTTCTCTTGCAGGGCGCGCTTTAGGCTGCGCGCGATGCGCCGGGAGCGCCGCTCGTCGCCGAGGCGGAAGATGACGTCGGCCAGCTCCTCGTCGCTCAGGCGATCGATGAGCTCGAGGGCGGTCTCGCCGCTCGTCGGGTCCATCCGCATGTCGATGGGGCCTTCGCGGCGAAAGCTCATGCCGCGACCGGCGTCGTCGAGCTGCGGCGAGCTCACGCCGAGGTCGGCGCAGAGCCCGTCGACGCGGGCCACTCCCAACGCGGCAAGCTCTTCCGGCAGGCGCGAGAACGGCGCGGCGACGATGCGCAGGCGATCGCCGAAGCGAGCCAGTCGCGTGGCGGCAGCTTCCCGGGCAGCGGGGTCGCGATCGAAGCCGATGACCCGCACCGCGTCGGAAGACTCGAGCAGGGCTTCGGTGTGGCCGCCACCACCGAGGGTGGCGTCGACGAAGAGGGGGGACTCGGTCTTGGCGTTCTCTCGGAGCATCTGCGCCACGAGGTCCCGCATCACCGTCGTATGAACGAACGACTCGACCATGATCTCCTCGGCTGCGTCTTCGGAAAACACCCACTCCACTTCGCGTTCCACGACGAGCCCGGGCAGCGCCAGCTGAAGGTTCGTGCTCATAGGCCGAGCTCCGCCAGGCGCGTGCTGATGTCCACGCGCTCTTCGTCGGTGGTCTCGAAGGCCTTCTTCCAGACCTCCTTGTCCCAGAGCTCGGCGTACTTGCCGGAGCCCGCCCACAAGACGTCTTTGGTGAGCTTGGCGTGCTCACGCAGGGTGGGCGGAATCAAGATGCGCCCCGAGTCGTCCACGTCGCACTCGACGGCGCCCGACACGTAGATGCGGCGGAGCTTCTGCACCGCGCGGTCGAACTGCGGGAGCTTGGCCAGCTTCTCCTCGAAGGCCGTCCACTCCGGCGTGGTGTAGGCCACCAGGCAGGGGTCGAGGCCGCTCGTGAGGATGATGCGGCGCTCCGCCATGGACGCGAGCACGTCGCGATACCGAGCCGGGAGGCTGGTTCGACCTTTGGCGTCGATGGTGTGCTCGTAGCGACCGCGAAACATTCGTCCTCAGCGTGGAGAGAGGTCCCGCCCCATGGTCGGGTCTGGCCTCTTATGGAAGTTTTTGCCACTTCTTCCCACGTAAGATTTGCAAGGTACGGATCTCGGGTCAGGAGGTCAATAATCCGTGTGGTCCGCACACCCGTTCAGCTATGAATCCCGCGGAGATCTCGACATCGCTCCGGATTCTTCTTCGCGGTGTGCCCGTTCGACGCAGCCCATCTGGCACTGGAGGGCTCGTGGTGCCCCTCGGGGCCGGTGGGAAAGGTTCCCAAAGCGGTGCCACGGTCCGCCGAGATGGCTGAGCTGCGGGTACTCTGGCGCTCGATGCGGATCGTCACCAACCCCGGGTGCAACCTGCCGGCCGCGGCCATCCGGCACTTCGACCTCGAGATTTGCCCGCAGCAGATCGTGGTCGATGGCGTGAGCCACGACACCCGCGCGGGGATCCCCTACCCGATCATCGACGGCTGGATCCGCACCGCCAGCGACTTCCCCCACGTGGTGGGGACGACCGCCCACGAGTTCGCCGCGATCTTCGCGCGCCTCGCCAAGGAGACGCGGGAGATCGTCACGATTCTCGCCTCCCGGAAGATCATCCAGACCTACGGCGCCGCGGCGTCGGCCGCGCGTACCCTCGCGGCGTCCGCGGCCTTCGGCAAGACGCCCATCCACGTCGTCGACTGCAAGATGACCGACTCCGGCCTGGGGCTCTTCGTGCTGGCGGCGAGCACCATGGGCGAGGCCGGCGTTCCAGGGCACACCATCGCCCGCTGTCTCAACATGCTGGCGGAGCGCTCGTTCTTCGCCTTCGTCCCCGGCACCCTCGACAACCTGGTGAAGGGCGGCCGCGCCGGCTGGGCCCGGGCGC
>JABFRG010000772.1 GCA_013141295.1 Polyangiaceae bacterium | reverse complement strand
TCCCCGGCCTGTCGCGCAAGCTCGACGGCTACACCATCGTGCAGATCTCCGACATCCACGTGGGCTCGTTCATCGACGAGAGCGAGCTCGATCTCGGCCTCGAGACGGTGCGGCGTGCCAAGGGCGACGTGCTGGTGGCCACCGGCGATCTCATGGACTCCCACGCTGCGTTCACCGGGCTCCTGGCGCGCAAGCTGCGCGATCTCCCATTTCGCGACGGGGTCTACGGCATCCTCGGCAACCACGATCACTTCGCCGGCGGCGAGGCGGTGCGCAGCGGCATGGGCAAGGGCGGCGTGCGCGTGCTGGTGAACGAGAACGAGATTCTCCGGAAGGACGAAGGCGGCATCGCGCTGGTGGGTGTCGACGATCTCAGCGGCGAGCGCTACGGCGGCACCGGCCCGCTCTTCTACAAAGCCATCGAGAACCTCCCGCCGGACGTACCGCGCATCCTCCTGGCTCACCAACCCGACGCCATCGACTGGAGCCCCGACGGCTTCGCGCTGCAGCTCAGCGGGCACACCCACGGCGGGCAAGTGAACCCCGGGTTTCGCCCCATCGACTTCGTCCACAAGTTCGTCTCCGGCCGCTACCAGGTGGGCGCCACCACACTGTACGTGAACCGCGGCTTCGGCGTGGTGGGCCCGCCCGCGCGCATCCAGGCGCCGCCCGAGGTCACGCGCATCGTGCTGGTGAGCGGCTAGAAAACGCCCGGTCCGTGCTAACCAGGGCGCCATGGGTCTCGGTCCGGTTGCCCGACGGTGCGCGCTCGCTGCGCTGACGCTCCTCTCCCTCGGCGACGCCCAGGCAGGCCCGCGCATCTCCGGCGTCCGCGGCATCACCGTGGGCCCCATCGAGAACGCCTATCACCCCGGGAAGGGCTACGGCTCCGAGCCGTACCAGCGCACGTTGGGCGAGGCCCGGCAGATGGGCGCCCGCTGGATCGCGCTCACGCCCTTCGGTCGCGTGGGCAGCCTGGCCGGCTACGGCGTCGACCCTTCCTTCGAGGCGCCCTTCGAGGAGAACAAGAAGGCCGTGGCGCAGGCGATTCGCCAGGCGCACGCGCAGGGTCTCTCGGTGATGCTGGTGCCGCACCTGTGGGTCGAGTCGGGTGAGTGGCGCGCGCTCATCGATCCCGGAAGCGACGCTGGCTGGCGCCGGTGGAGCGAGAGCTATGGCGCGTTCCTGAAGGGCTGGGCCAAGGTCGCCGCGGAGAACCAGGTGGATCTCCTCTCGGTGGGCGTGGAGCTGCGGTCCTGGGTCACCAGCACCCGCGCTCCAAGCTTCTCGGCGCTGGTCCACGACGTGCGTGCAATCTACAAGGGTCCCCTCACCTACTCGGCCAACTGGGACGACGTGGACGACACGGTCATCCTGGGCGACGTGGACGTCATCGGCATCAACGCCTTCTACCCGCTGGCGGAGAAGGAGGGCGCCGACCTGCGAACCCTCCGCGAGGGCGGCGAACGGGTGCGAAGCCGGGTGCAGAAGCTCGCCAGCAACTGGCAGAAGCCTGTATTGTTCACGGAAATCGGCTACACTACCCGCAAGGACCCGGCGGTGAAGCCCTGGGAGTGGCCCGACGCCATGAAGAACGTCGTGGTGGACCAGAAGGCACAGGCCGACGCCTACGCCGGGCTCCTGGGTCCGCTCCTCGAGGAGCCGGCATTCGCGGGCTTCTTCGTGTGGCGCGTGTACGCCGACCCGGACGACGTATCGCAAGAGGCCGAGTGGGGCTTCTCCCCGCGCGGCAAGCTAAGCGAGCTGGTCATGCGCGATGCGTTTCGCGCACGCTGGGCGTCGGAGGCCACGACGCCGCTACCCTTCGCCCACAAAGCAGCGGTGCCGGGCCTCTACGAAGGTCCGGCACCGGCACGCTGACCCGAGCGAACGTTACTTGGGGCCGCCGTTGAAGGTCTTGCAGGCGGCGCTGAAGGTCTCGACCGCCTTGAGGAGGGCGACGGACAGATCGGCGTCGCAGATGGAGCTCTGCACCGCGTTGGCGCCCACGCTGGTGGTGAAGGTGCGGAGCTGCCTTGCGTCAGCAGCGGCGCAGCTGGAGGCCGGGTTCTGCGGACCGGCGATGACCGCCGAGGCCCAGCGCTCGCGCTTGCCTTCCTTCACGCCGTCGATGTCGGTGATGTACGCAGCCGCGGTCTTGTTGCGCACCCCGAGCACGTCTTCGTCGGTGAGCACCACGATGGCGAGGAGTGCATCCTTGCGCACGAAGTCGCCGTTCCCCTTGTCGGCGATGCGATCGACCAGCGCGAGCTTGAGGGTCTCGAGCGGCATCTCGTCGCCGCTGCCGCCGATGCCCATCTCGGCGCGCTGGCCGAAGACCGTGGTGACGTTGGCGTCGGTGCGCTCGAGCCACTGACGGGTGATGGCGCCGGTGGTGCGGAAGAGGCCGCGATCACCGGTGTCGGTGCTGGTCACCGCCACGCGGTAGTCGAGCTGGGCGCCGCTCTTCGTGCGGTAGTCCTCGATGACCTTGATGAACTTCGGAAAGTTCGTCTTGAGCGCCGCTTGCTCCTGGGACATGGATCCGGAGTTGTCGACGATGAACACGATGTCCATCTGACGACACTCGTTGTCGCCCGCCCCATCTTGACCGCCGCTGCTGCCGGCGTCGCCGAAGAGGCCGCTGGAACCGCTCGAACCACTGGAGCCGCTGGAGCCGCTGGAGCTTTCGCCGCCGTCTCCGAAGGTGTTGTTCGGCGGATCGTCGCCACCACAAGCGGCGACTGCGATGACGGTTCCGATGAAGGCGAGGGGAAGGAATCGCATCGCTTCAATCTACCCGCTGCGGTTCGGTTGACCACCCACCACGTAGAATTTTTGCGTGGCGAGAAAGCTGGAACGGATTCTACGTGGAGCAAAATCCAGTGGCTCGCACCTGGATCGTCGCGCATCCATCGGAGCCCGCGGCTACTTGCATAAGCGACCTTCTTGGCCCGCCGTACGCGGCTTCCATACGATCGCGTCAGATGGCTCTCGGACTCCGTGCATGGCTCCCCCTGCTCGCCCTCGGCGTGGGCAGTTACCTGGGATTGCGCGGGGATTTGCCGCTTCCGCGGGTGCCAATGCCGAGCGCAGGGGTGGCGCCATCGGCCGCTCCGCGGCGTGGAACATCCGACATTGTGGACGACCCACGGCCGCCGCCGGTGGAGCATCTGAGCGAAGCAGCACGCCTCAACCCGACCTGCGATCTGCAGCGAGCCTGGCTCCTGGCGGAGGGCCCGCACCATCAACCGGGCGACGGTCGGCGCCTGGTGACCTTCACCTTCGACGACGGGCCGGGCCCCCGAACGACGCCAGCGCTCTTGCGCGTGCTCCGGCAACACAAGGTGCGGGGAACGTTCTTTCTCATCGGGAGCTACCTCGAAGGCACCTCGCATCGAGCCGGACACATTCGCGACGCGGCGAAGATGATCGTCGATCAGGGTCATCTGGTGGGCAACCACACGTTCCGGCACCGGCGGCTGCGCGACATCTCCGGAAGCGAGGTGCTGGGCGAGCTCGACGACTCCGGGGCCGCCATCGAGCGCGTCACCGGCGCGCGTCCGATCTTCTTCCGACCGCCCTTCGGCGATCTCGATCCCACCGCCCAGAAGCTGGTGCAGGGCCATCACCTGGAGCTCGTGCTGTGGAGCGTGGAGGCCCGCGACATGCTGCGCGGCGATCCCGAGAAGATGACCGCCGAGCTCAAGGGCCAGCTCGACTATTCGAACGGCGGCATCGTGCTCTTGCACGACGTCAAGTGGTCCACCGTGAAGGTGCTCGACGAGCTCCTCCGTTGGCTCGAGAGCCGAGCCTACGACGAGACGCAGCCGAGCCGCCCGGGCTATCAGATCGTGGACCTACCGACATACCTCGCCGCCACCGCGGCGTCGCCCCAGCCCTACGCCGATCGCGACGCGCTGAGCCGCGCCCGCCTCGAAGCGTGGAAGAAGGCGCACCCGGAAGAAGCCGTCGCGCCGCCGCCAGCTGCGCTGACCCAGGCCGCCTTCCACGGCGAGTAAGGGCCCGTAAGCGGTCAGCCGCCGGCTACGCTGTCGCAGACCTGGGCGCCGCTGCCCTTGCGGTCGCCGTCTTTGACTTCGATGGGGCAGTAGCCGCCGCTGCGGATCTGGTCGATGAGCTCGGTGACCACGCCGGTGGTCCACTCGCGAGGACCATCGAAGCGGGCGCGGATGATGCCCTCCTTGTCGATGATCCACGTCTCCGGAAAGAGGTGCGTGCCGTACTTGTCGCGAACGACCTTGAGATCGGGATCGAAGCCCACCGGAAACGGCGGCTCTTCCTTGAGCAGCGCCTTGAGGGTCCCGCGGACGTCGTCCGGCCCCTCGTCGGTCGACACCGTGACCACCGCCACGTCGGTGCGCGTCCGGAGCACCCGGGTGAGCTCCACCAGGTCGGGCATCTCTTCCATGCAGGGGCCGCAGGTCTTGGTCCAGAAGTTCAGGACCACCACCTTGCCGCGATAGGCATCGAGCGACACCGTCTCGCCCTTCATCCCCTTGAGGCTGAAGTTGGGCGCCTTGCGGTTGGCCCCGGCGTACTCCGGCTTGAGCAGGCAGGTGGCGGCGCAGCGCCGACGCACCTCACTCTCCTTGGCGACGGAGACGAAGCTGTAAACGAGCACGGCAGCGAGGGCCACGAAGACCAGATGCGCCGCCAGCGATGCGGGCGACGAGGGGGTTCCGGGGCTCGAGGGTTCGGCCATTGGCTCTACCCATAGAGCACTGTGCGCTCCGTGGCGAGTAGGCGGCGATCTTCCCTTCAGATGCCCAGCGCGTCGCGGAGCGCTGCCGCCGAGAGCTTGGGCGAACCCTCGAGCCCCGGAAC